>CAMCPC010000292.1 GCA_945876665.1 uncultured Oscillospiraceae bacterium | reverse complement strand
AAAGTACGAGGACTAATTTAATAAAGACGGACAGATAGAGGATGCCTCTTTTGAGGCACCCTCTAAAATTCATTTATGTGGTTTGCTCTAAAAAATGAAATTTTCACTCTTTAGAGCAGGTCATGTATGGCGAAAGAGGTAAGATTATGAAAAACGTTGAAGAAAGAATAGGCTATACCTTTAAGAACACAAGACTTCTGGAAAATGCGCTGACACACAGCTCATATGCGAATGAGAGCAAAAAGGAAAGCAACGAGCGTCTTGAATTTTTGGGCGACTCTGTTTTGAGCGTAATAATAAGCGATTATATATATCGCCGTCTGCCTGACGTTGCAGAGGGCTGGCTTTCAAAGTACAGAGCAACGCTTGTATGTGAGCAGTCGCTCTATGAGATTTCAAAGAAAATATCACTGAGCAAATTTATTCTGCTCGGCAGAGGCGAGGAAATGACAGGTGGCAGAGAAAGACCGTCCATTGTTTCCGACGCTTTTGAGGCTGTGCTTGCGGCAATCTATCTTGACGGCGGTATTGAAACAGCGAGGAAATGGGTTATTAACCTTATGCGCGACGCAATTGACGATGTTGTAAGGGGACACCGCTACAATGATTATAAGACCATGCTTCAAGAGGCGCTTCAGAAAGGCACAAAGGGCAAGGTGACATACAGAACTGTTGCGGAAACAGGACAGGACCACAATAAGATGTTTGAGGTTGAGGTGCTTGTGGATGATGTTCCGCGTAACAGGGGCAAGGGACGCAACAAAAAGGAAGCTGAGCAGGACGCAGCTCATACAGCGCTCAGGAATATCGGTAAATAATATGAAAACGTATAATATACCAATATTTGTCCCTCACAGAGGATGTCCGTTTGACTGTGTATTCTGCAATCAGAAACGGATAACGGGATCGCAAAAAGAAGTGACAGCCGATGATGTGCGCAGGATTATTGAGGAGCATTTAAAGACACTTCCAAAGGAAAACAGATGTGTAGAAGCTGCATTTTTCGGCGGCAGCTTTACGGGAATACCAATAGAGGAACAAAGCGCGCTTTTATCAGCCGCCAATGAATACCTTGCAAAAGGACTTATAGACGGAATCAGATTATCTACAAGACCTGACTATATCGATAAAATCATACTTGACAATCTGAAAAAATACGGCGTAACGACAATAGAGCTTGGTGTTCAATCAATGGACGATGCCGTTTTAAAAGCTGCAAACAGAGGACACACAAGCGGCGACGTGAAAAATGCCGTAAGGCTTATTCGTGAATATCCGTTCACACTCGGCTTACAGATGATGACGGGACTCCCGGGCGATACAGACGAAAAATCACTGTACACGGCTGATGAGATTGTTGCATTAAAGCCTGATATTGTGCGTATATACCCGACACTTACGATAAAGGACACATTTCTTGAAAAAATGTACCTTGACGGAAGATATAAACCGCAGACGGTTGACGAAGCGGTAAATCTTGCAAAACAGCTTTTGTTAAAATTTGAGAAAAACGACATAACCGTTATAAGAGTCGGTCTGCAATCAACGGATGAAATCAGCGAAAACGGCTCTGTTGTGGCAGGTCCGGTACACAGCTCATTTCGCGAGCTTGTGGAGAACAGCATTTATTATGACATAATAAGCGATAAACTGAAAGATGCTGAATGTAAAAGAGCAGATGTGTTTGTAAATCCTAAAGAGGTTTCAAAGGCTGTGGGAAATAAGCGCAGCAACATAATTAAAGTCAAACAAGAGAAAAATATTGATATAAAAATTCGTACAGATGAAAATCTGAAAAAAAGAGAGGTGAGATGTACTTGCTATTAAAGAGATTGGAGTTACAGGGGTTCAAGTCCTTTGCTGACAAAACTGTGCTTGACTTCGTGGACGGCTCAACGGCAGTTGTCGGACCTAACGGAAGCGGCAAAAGTAATATATCTGATGCGATTCGCTGGGTAATAGGTGAAATGAGCGCAAAATCACTTAGAGGCTCTAACATGCAGGACGTCATTTTTGCGGGTACCGAAACAAGGAAACCTGTCAATTTTGCCGAAGTCAGCCTTGTGCTTGACAACAGCACTCATATGTTCGATATTGATTTTGATGAGGTTGTTGTAACGAGAAGGCTGTTTCGGAGCGGCGAAAGTGTTTATCAGATAAATCACGCAAACTGCCGCCTTAAGGACATACATGAGCTTTTCATGGACACGGGGCTCGGACGCGACGGCTATTCAATAATAGGACAAGGAAATGTGTCGCAGATACTTTCCACAAAGGCGGAGGACAGACGAAGTCTTTTTGAAGAAGCGGCGGGCGTGTCAAAATATAAGTACAGAAAAGAAGAAGCTGAAAGAAAGCTAAAGGGCGTTGAGGAAAACCTTGTAAGAATAGGCGACATAACGGCAGAGCTTGAGGGACAGCGAATGCCGCTTAAGCGTCAGTCTGAAAAAGCGAGGAAGTACCTTACTTACTATGAAGAATATAAGGAACTTGATAAACTAGCAACTTTAATGTTAGATCCAGATGAA
>CAMCPC010000291.1 GCA_945876665.1 uncultured Oscillospiraceae bacterium | reverse complement strand
GCAAGCTTTCCGACCTCTGTCTGTTCCTTGATGGCGGTTCTCAGCATAACACCCGTTGAAATTGTATCAATGCCAAGACGCTTTGACAAAATTTCTCCCTGAGTGCCTTTTCCTGCCCCCGGAGGGCCCATTAATACTAAGTTCATACCAAATACCGCCTTTCGCTATGCTTTTTGATTATTCCAAAAAGCCCCTATAGTGACGCATAGTCATCTGTGACTCAATCTGTCTTACAGTTTCAAGAGCAACACCTTCCATGATAAGCAGTGAAGTACCGCCGATCTGAAGCGCGTTAATCTTGAATACAGCGCCGACGATTACCGGCATTATAGCGATAACTGCAAGGAAGAATGCTCCGATAAGATTTAATCTTGAAGAAATCTTTCCTATATAATCGCTTGTCGGCTTACCCGGTCTGATGCCCGGAATGTAACCGCCGCTCTTCTTCATGTTATTCGCAAGCTCAATCGGATTGAACTGGATTGATGAATAGAAATATGTGAAGAACAATATCAGCAGTGCGTACAGTATAGCGTACACAAGACTGGTCCACCATTCTGAGGCAAAGCCTGCGCTCAGACAGCCAAGGATATAATATCCAAGACCTGATGTCGGCATATTGCCGCCTGACAACAATCTTACGATAGTTGCAGGGAATGCCATGATTGAAGATGCGAAGATGATCGGCATAACGCCGCCTGCCGCAACCTTAATCGGGATGTTTGTACTCTGTCCGCCGTACATCTTTCTGCCTACAACTCTCTTTGCATACTGAACAGGAATTCTGCGCTCAGCGTCAGAGAAGAATACAACGAATGTGATAGCTGCAATCGCAACTATTACAACAGCTGCTACGAACACAAGTCCGCCTGCTGTGATACCGCTGCCAAGCTTCATGTTGTACAAAGCGTATGCAGCTGTCGGTATTCTTGAAACGATACCGGCGAAGATTATCATTGATACACCGTTTCCAAGACCCTTTTCCGTAATAAGCTCACCGAGCCAGATAATAAACGCTGTACCGGCTGTGAATGTAAGCACGATTACGAAGAATGTAAGAACGCTTGGGTTTGTGATAGCACTGCCCATGTTATAAAGCGTTACATAAAGTCCCGCACCCTGAACAAATGCCAGAGCTATACCCAAATATCTTGTTATCTTGTTTATCTTTTTTCTACCCTCTAAGCCTTCTTTCGCAAGACGTTCAAGCGAAGGAATGGCAACAGTAAGAAGCTGCACAATAATTGATGCGTTGATGTATGGTGAAACACCCATTGCCATAACTGTCGCGTTTGAGAACGCGCCGCCTGTGAATACATCAAACAAGCTGAACAAGTCAGTACCGTTTCCAAGGAAAGCCTGCATTGCTTCAGCTGACAGATACGGTACAGGAATATGAGCACCGAATCTGAATACTACAAGCATCATTAATGTAAAAAGAATTCTGCGACGTAAGTCAGGGATTTTCCATGCATTTCTTAATGTTTGAAGCACTTTACATCACCTCTGCCTTTCCGCCTGCCTTTTCTATTTTTTCCTTTGCAGAAGCGCTCATCTTAGCAACCTTTACGTTAAGCTTCTTTGTAAGCTCACCTCTGCCAAGAATCTTAACACCGTCAAGTGTTTTGCTGATGATACCGTTTTCCTTTAGTACCTCAGCTGTAACGTCTGTACCGTCCTCAAGCTTGTTAAGCTCCTCAACGTTAACAGCAACATACTGCTTAGCAAATATATTCTTAAAACCACGCTTAGGAAGTCTTCTGTATAGTGGCATCTGACCGCCCTCAAAGCCCGGT
Source organism: uncultured Oscillospiraceae bacterium (assembly GCA_945876665.1). GTDB lineage: Bacteria > Bacillota > Clostridia > UBA1381 > UBA1381 > Hominilimicola. Next base: position 733 of record CAMCPC010000291.1, on the reverse strand, counting down.
CTTACACCGCCGCCGCTGCGTGCGTTCTGTCCCTTATGACCTTTTCCCGAAGTTTTACCTGTTCCGCTTCCGATACCTCTGCCGACTCTCTTAGGAGCGAACTTTGAACCTTCAGCAGGTTGTAATTCGTTTAAGTTCATTTGCTGCACCTCCTTACTAATTAGATTTCTTCAACTGTTACAAGGTGTGAAACCTTGTTTATCATTCCTCTGATCTGAGGTGTGTCGTTATGCTCAACAACACTTCTTATTTTCTTTAGTCCCAAAGCTTCGACAGTAGCGATCTGATCCTTCTTTCTGCCGATTGTGCTCTTAACTAATGTAACTTTTAACTTAGCCATTATTGTGCGTCCCCCTTAACCTTTGATTTGGTCTACAGTTTTGCCTCTGAGCTTTGCAACCTCTTCAGCCTGCTTAAGCTCTGACAAGCCCTGTACAGTAGCACTAACTACGTTTCTCTTATTATTTGAACGCAAGCACTTTGTTCTTATATCCTTAACACCTGCAAGTTCAAGCACCGCACGGACAGGTCCGCCGGCGATAACTCCTGTACCCTGTGCAGCAGGCTTAAGAAGAACCTTACCTGCGCCTGCTATACCTGTAACTTCGTGAGGGATTGTTGTACCAACAAGAGGAACTGTGATCATGTTCTTCTTTGCACTTTCAATACCCTTTCTGATAGCATCAGGTATTTCAGCAGCTTTACCCTGACCGTATCCAACGTGACCGTTCTT
>CAMCPC010000290.1 GCA_945876665.1 uncultured Oscillospiraceae bacterium | reverse complement strand
TGCGCTGTCGGCTTTCAGCCTTATATTGGCTGTGTAGCTCTTGTTATAGTCTGCCGTTTTGTCACTCGGTGTCCATGCAAGTGAGGCAGTTACGCCCTCTGTCGCACAGGTTATCTCTGTTGGAAGAACCTCGCCTGCTTGCGGTTTATCTGCCGCCAGTTCGACATTCTTAATTTTATCACGGTAATTTGCCTTAACAACTACATCTTCTGACGGCATTGTGAAAAATGTGCTCTTTGAGATTGGATTGTTAATCAGTACATTTTCCTTGTCAATGCTCCAGCCTGTGAATACCTTATCGGCAGGTTCTTCTGTCAGCACAATCGGCACTGTTGAATTTTCCTCATAATCGCCGCTGCCGCTGCCGCCGTTTACTGTCACCTTGTATTTCTTCACAGCGTTTACGGTCACTTCGATTTCAGCATTTAATTCATCGGGATTTGTTACCGTTTCCGGAAGCTGCAATACACCGCTTAGCTTAAAGGTCTGCGCTGTCTTAACTGTCGGGTCATAGCTGCCCTCTACAGGAGCGGAATTCCACGATACCTGTGATTCTGTAATAGTTCCGCCCTCAGTTGTGACAGCCACAGTCTGCGGCAGCTTGCCTATAATATCGTTCATACTTATACCATTTGGTAAATCTGTAACCGCTGACGGATTTGTAACGCTTGTAACTGCGTCCTTGGCTGTCTTATACACATAGGTTACGGTATAGCTTCCGTCATCATTTTCCTTTGACGTTGCAGCCGCACCGTTTATGCTGAATACGGGATTTTCGCCAAAGATATATCCCTCATTGGCTGTGATATTTACGCTCATTGTATAGGTTGTGTTATACTTTGCTGTACCATCATTCGGAGTGATACTGAAACTATTTTCAGTAATGCTCACATTGTCTGTCGCTGTTGTCATGCCTGTCGGCAGGGATTCGCCGCCCTTTAGCAGCGTCATCTTTAAATCAACTGCTGTTACTGTTTCAAGGCACTCTGCTGTTACCTCCAGCGTTCTGCCCTCGTCAAGTGCGGGAACAGTCAGAGTTGTGATTGGTCTTAATGTACTTCCAAAAACGGTATCAGCCACAGACTCGGCATGTCTTATGCGTTTCTCTACATCAATCTCTTTTTGCTCGCCATTCTCGTCAAGAATGGTTTCTTTTACAGTTTCCGTTGTGTAGTAAACCGACTCGGCTTTCCAGTTTACAAAAGCCATACCTTCACCCAGCTGGGCCATGATGTTTACGATTTCGTTTTCTTCATATTCTCCGCCGCCTGTGCCGTTTATTACCTCAACGGTATAGGTCTTTGCAGGGAGTGCGATTGTGTAATTAAATTCTGCAACAGAGCTGTCTGCCTTACCTGCTGCAACAGCAATAGCTTTTATCGTAGTTTTTGTTTCCATACCCTCTGTGCCTGTTACGGAAATTGGGTCAGTATATTTTGTGCTGCCTGTTGTCGGTTCGGTGCCGTCAGTTGTATAGTAAATATCCGCACCCTCAGCTGTAAGCGTTACAGTCTGATTTTCCGTATATGTTCCCGAAGCGACACTTGCCATCGGCACAGGTGATTTTTCCTGCTCGGAAACATTTATTTTCAGCACAGGACTAAAATCAAGTCCCAATGCCTCGCCGTCAACATCCTCCGGCAAAATCAACGTTCCTTTTATATTCTGAATACCGGTCTGCGTTGGATTGTATTCACTCATATCCCATGAAACTGCCGTTATATTTATGTCCGGCGATTCAGTATTGATTTCTACTGTTTTAGGTAAGTTGATATTTCCAACCGCCGTATTATAGGGTACACTTATCGGGTCGGGATTTGTAATTCCCGTAAGCTTCGCCTTGGCAGTCGGAGCAAAAGCAAAGTATATGTCAAGACTGCCGTCGTCATTTTTCATTGCGATGGCTTCGCCCTCATCTACCGCTATCTCCGTATAGTCACTGAATACTATATCATTTGCTTCATTCGGCAGCAGTTTAATATATGCCGTATAATCCGTGTTATATGCTGCGACGGTATGTGACGGATTCCATACTATAACAGGTGCATTTGCGTCCGTTGCCGAGCCTGTCAGAACAGGAGCTTCTGACGCACTGTTATACAGATTATAGCCAGCCGTCTTATCCAGTATTTTACCTGCCTGTGTTGCATTGACATCAAGCTTAATTTTATTTATCGCGTCAATAAAGTCTGCCTGAAGTGTTACATTTCCTGACGGCATAGTAAAGGTAAATGATGACGCGGTTTTCTGCTCATCTGTAAGAGTAAGACTTCCCTCTTTTACGCTCCAGTTTTTAAATACATGGTCACCTGCCGCCGCTGTTGTTTTAACGGTTACGATATCACCCTCACAATAAGTTCCGCCGCCAAGACCTGCCGTACTGCCGTTCTTGTCAACAACCTTTACCTCATATTTCGGTTTCGGAACGTCAACTCTGTATTTGTATACCGCTTCTTTACTGTCGAACATTCCGTCCTTTACAGCTATTGCGCTGATACAGTATGTGTAGGCTTTGCCAACTTCTCCAAGC
>CAMCPC010000289.1 GCA_945876665.1 uncultured Oscillospiraceae bacterium | reverse complement strand
AGCAGCCTTTGGGCGGTAAAGCCCAGTTCGGCGGACAGCGTTTCGGTGAAATGGAGGTTTGGGCGCTTGAGGCTTACGGCGCTGCGTATACTCTGCAGGAAATATTGACAGTTAAATCAGACGATATTGTAGGACGTGTAAAGACCTACGAGGCAATCGTAAAGGGAGAGAATATTCCTAAATCAGGTATCCCAGAATCCTTTAAGGTTATGGTTAAGGAGCTGCAGTCACTTGCTCTTGATATCAGAATTCTTAATCATAATATGGAAGAAATCGATCTTGACGCTTCATTTGAGGATGATGATGAAGGTGTTGTAAGTGAGGATTTATTGCAGACAATGGAGGACAGGGACGGAATTGCAGACACACTTGAGGAGGACGATCTTGACGATGCAAGTATGGTTCTGGACGAGGAATTTGACGATGACGATTTCGACGCTGATGATGAAGCCGACGATGAAGCATTTGACAATGACGACGAATTTTAATCCTTACGTGTGAATTGGACTTGTTAATAGACTATGGAGGTTTTTAGATGTTAGAATTTAACAGCTTTGAAGCAATTAAAATCGGCCTGGCTTCTCCCGAGACAATACTGAGCTGGTCACACGGTGAAGTTTTAAAGCCGGAAACCATAAATTACCGTACACTTAAGCCTGAAAAGGACGGATTATTCTGCGAAAAGATTTTCGGCCCTACAAAGGACTGGGAATGTCACTGCGGTAAATATAAGAAGATAAGATTTAAGGGAAAGGTCTGCGAGCGCTGCGGCGTTGAGGTAACCAAGGCAAAGGTAAGACGTGAGAGAATGGGACATATCGCCCTTGCAACTCCCGTTTCACATATCTGGTACTTCAAGGGAGTTCCTTCATCAATGGGACTTATCATCGACCTTTCACCGCGTCAGCTTGAAAAGGTGCTGTATTTTGCGTCATATATCGTAACTGATCCGGGCGGCACGGGACTTATGCAGAATCAGATACTTTCAGAGGCGGAATACCGTGAAGCCTATGAAAAGTACGGCGATAAGTTCAAGGCAGGCATGGGCGCGGAAGCTATAAAGACACTTCTTGAAAGAATAGACCTTGAGGAGCTGAGCAAAGAGCTTAAAGAAGAGCTTGAAGCGGCACAGGGTCAGAAAAAGGCAAGAATTATAAAAAGACTTGAAATAGTTGAGGCGTTCAGACTTTCGGGCAATCGTCCGGAATGGATGATTATGACGGTAGTTCCTGTAATCCCGCCCGAGCTTCGTCCTATGGTACAGCTGGACGGCGGACGTTTTGCAACGTCTGACCTTAACGACCTTTACAGACGTGTTATAAACAGAAACAACCGTTTAAAGAGACTTTTGGAGCTTGGCGCGCCTGATATTATTATCAGAAACGAAAAGCGTATGCTTCAGGAAGCCGTTGACGCACTTATCAATAACGGCCGCCGCGGCAGAACAGTTACAGGTCCCGGCAACAGACCGCTTAAGTCACTTTCAGATATGCTTAAGGGTAAGCAGGGACGTTTCCGTCAGAATCTTTTGGGTAAGCGTGTTGACTATTCGGGACGAAGCGTTATCGTCGTAGGTCCGGAAATGAAGATTTATCAGTGCGGACTTCCAAAGGAAATGGCTATAGAGCTTTTCAAGCCGTTTGTAATGAAGGAGCTTGTTTCACGCGGACTTGCTCATAACATAAAGAGCGCAAAGAGAATGGTTGAGAGAACAAAGCCGGAGGTATGGGACGTTCTTGAGGACGTTATCAAGGAGCATCCGGTACTGCTGAACCGTGCGCCTACACTTCACAGACTTGGTATTCAGGCATTCGAGCCGAGACTTGTTGAGGGTCACGCACTCAAGCTGCACCCGCTTGTTTGTACGGCGTATAATGCCGACTTCGACGGTGACCAGATGGCTATACACGTGCCTCTTTCACCGGAAGCGCAGGCAGAAGCAAGATTTTTGATGCTGTCAGCTAATAACCTGCTTAAGCCGCAGGACGGACACCCTGTAACAGTTCCTACACAGGATATGATACTTGGTTCTTATTATCTGACGATTGAGAAGGAGCATTACGACAGAATTATTAATGAAGTTCTTGAGGATGAGCCAAAGCTTAACGTGCTTATAGAAAAACTTTCTGCTATGGAGCAGGAGGAAAATATAGTTATTTATAATGAAGAAGAGCCTATTAAGAGCTTTACTGATATAAAGGAAGCACTGAAATACGTCAGAGAGCTACCTGAGGTTGCAATGAATGAAACAGAGATTCATGCAAATCCGATAACACTTGTACTTCCTAATAAATCGATCGAGATTTCGCTTAAGAAGCTTATTACGGAAATAAAGAATATTATAATAAAGAAGTATATTTCATTTGATGAAGCGCTTCTTGCATATGATAACCATGAGGTAACACTTCACGAGAGAATTCTTGTTCAGGTTACAAAGGAAATTGACGGCGAAATGAAGTCAAAGATGATCGGTACAACTGTCGGAAGAATTATTTTCAATAATAATATTCCGCAGCATATCGGTTATGTTGACA
>CAMCPC010000288.1 GCA_945876665.1 uncultured Oscillospiraceae bacterium | reverse complement strand
TACCCAGACGGTCATGTTCGATGAAAAATTCAGCGTGATATGCTCATCATCACAGGAATATCCCATGTATCACCCGCAGAATGGCTGGCCAGCCATTCTGCGGCTGATACATGGGATATTCCTGTGATGATGAGCATATCACGCCGAATTTTTCATCGAACATGACCGTCTTTGTAGCCGATGTTCCGATATCGATACCTATTAAATATTTCATAGCTTTTTCTCCTTTTTTATCTTCTTATTAAATACTACTAAAATTTTTGTGGTCCGTCAAGGTAATTTTGTGCTTTTGAGTGGGGATATATTGACATTGTTTTTAGGAAATGTTATTATATAACTATCAAAATAAAAGCACTATGTGCGGAAAGGTGTGGTAAAATTATGCAGAATATACCAAAGGTTAAATTAGGTATAGTAGCTGTAAGCCGTGACTGTTTTCCTGAAAGTCTATCGGTAAACAGAAGAAAGGCTCTTGTAGAGGCTTATTCAAAGAAATACAATGCGGAGGATATTTATGAATGTCCCGTTTGTATCGTTGAGAGCGAAATACATATGAAAGAGGCTCTTGCTGACATCAAAGCGGCAGGCTGTAACGCGCTTTGCGTTTACCTCGGCAACTTCGGTCCCGAAATTTCAGAAACAATGCTTGCTCAGCAGTTTGACGGTCCTAAGATGTTTGTAGCAGCTGCCGAAGAAAACATCGGCACATTGTCGGACGACAGAGGCGACGCATACTGCGGTATGCTTAACGCAAGCTATAACCTTAAATTAAGAGGAGTAAAGGCTTATATCCCCGAATATCCTGTCGGCACTGCCGAGGAATGTGCGGATATGATTAATGAATTTCTGCCGATTGCAAGAGCGGTAATCGGACTTTCGGATTTGAAGATATTCTCATTCGGACCGCGTCCGCTTAACTTCCTTGCCTGCAACGCTCCTATATATCAGCTGTATCAGCTTGGCGTTGAAATCGAGGAAAATTCAGAGCTTGACCTGTTCGAGTCCTTCAATAAGCATGAGGGTGACGAAAGAATACCGTCAGTCGTTGCAGATATGGAAAAGGAGCTTGGCGCAGGCAATAAAAAGCCTGAAATCCTTGCTAAGCTTGCTCAGTATGAATTGACCTTACTTGACTGGATTGAGGAGCATAAGGGGTCAAAGAAGTATTTTGCAATCGCAGGCAAATGCTGGCCCGCATTCCAGACACAGTTCAAATTTGTTCCCTGCTATGTAAACAGCCGTCTGACAGGACGCGGTATTCCGGTATCCTGCGAGGTTGATATTTACGGCGCATTGAGCGAGTTTATTGGCACATGCGTATCAGAGGACGCTGTAACGCTGCTTGATATTAACAACTCCGTTCCGAAGGATATGTTTGACGCTGACATAAAGGGCAAATATGATTATACTCACAGAGATACATTCATGGGCTTCCACTGCGGAAACACATGCTCATCAAAGCTTGCCGCATGTTCAATGAAGTATCAGAAGATTATGGCAAGAAGTCTGCCGATTGAGGTTACAAACGGTACTCTTGAGGGCGATATTGCACCGGGCAATATTACATTCTTCCGTTTACAGTCAACCGCTGACGCAAAGCTGCGCGGATATATCGCAAACGGCGAGGTTCTGCCTGTTGCCACACGTTCATTCGGTTCAATCGGCGTGTTCGCAATTCCCGAAATGGGACGTTTCTACCGTCACGTTCTGATTGAAAAGAATTATCCGCATCACGGCGCTGTTGCATTCGGTCATCATGCAAAGGCATTGTATGAGGTATTCAAGTACGTCGGTGTGCCAGTTGATGAAATCGGATTTAATCAGCCAAAAGGCATGCTTTATAAAACAGAAAACCCATTTGAATAAACCTTTATAAAAAATATGGCTGTTGTTCAAGACAACAGCCATATTTTTTTATTTTTCAATTTTCGTTCCCTGCACAATTCCGTTAAACTCATCAAAATATGTGCCCTCTGTTTTTCTCGATGAAATCGTTACTCCGTTTTTGGTGAAATAAAGCTCCATTTTAACAGAACCGACCATTTCGCCTATAAGACGGCTTTTTATTATCAAAATATTTTTTCCGTCCCATGCGCCGCTTGTTATGCACGGACAGTCATAATATGGGAAATTACCGCTGTAACAGCCGTCCGTTTTGAATTTCAACACATGCTGTCCCGTCTTATTTGTGTATTCAATGCTGCCGCCGTTTTCATCGGATATAACATGAATTTTTGATAAACCAAGCCTGTTTTCCTCAAATACATACTCCGCGTCAGCCTTATTTGCCGAGCCTCGGACAGGCTTTATGTGCCTGTTCTGCAAAAGCCTATCAAGGGTATCCTTACCGCAGCATGAGGGTGTATCGAGCCTTGTATACACCTCACGCCAGAAAATATCAAGTATCGCCTGCACTCCGCCCTTGCACCCGAGCGTATCGGCGGTGGTAACAAGTATAAAATCCTTCTCGGGCAGGCACAGCGCCAGCTGACCGCCCATGCCGTAAAGCATAAAGCCGTTATTGCGCGTGCGCCAGAACTGCATAC
>CAMCPC010000287.1 GCA_945876665.1 uncultured Oscillospiraceae bacterium | reverse complement strand
TAATTAAAAAATATAAAAGGGAGAATAGTAATGGATACAGATTTCCAGTCATTGTTTCAGGTGCGGCTGGCGAATTATGACGACATACCTGCCATAATGAACATCACGCGCGAGGCGTTTGTGAAATATCAGCAGATGTCGGGAGTGGAAAAGTTAGCGGCGCTTGAGGAATCTTACAATGACGTAAAGCATGATATAGACACAAAGGTTGTGCTTATTGCCCTGTCGGACGGTGAGCCTGTGGGCAGTGTGCGCGTGGAGGTATTCCCCGATAAAACGGCGTATCTGTCACGCTTTGCCGTTAAGGTTACAAGCCAGAATAACGGTATCGGCAAGTCGATAATGAACCTTGTGGACAGAATAATGATGAAAAAGGGCGTCACGCAGATGAAGCTGCACACCGGCGCAAAAATAACCTCGCTCATACGTTTTTATTACGGGCGCGGTTTTTACATAGATTCAACCGATAAGTCACGCGGCTATGTCCGCGCGCTTCTCGTGAAGGAATATCAAAAAAAGGATTGCTAAAGAGTTGTCACAAGACAGCTCTTTTTGTTTTTGCGTCCGTTTTAATAATAATTTGAAAAAATTTCAAAAAAACTATTGACAAATGGAAAATTTGTGCTATAATTTAAAACATAGTAATTCTATAGGAAATGTAGAAATGAAAAAGAAAGGATGACAGATATGTTAGTGCCTTATTTAAAAAATATTCAGAGCGGACGAATGTGTCGATGTTGCGGCAATAATTAATAAAAACGGATAAAAGGGTAATAAAGAAAAAATAAACAACATATAAAGGAAAGAGGTAATTTATCATGGCAAATAAAGATTGGAAATTTGAAACAAAGCAGCTACATATAGGACAGGAACAGGCAGACGCGGTTACAGACGCAAGAGCAGTTCCGATTTATGCGTCAACATCATACGTGTTCCACAATTCACAGCATGCGGCTGACCGTTTTGGTCTGCGCGACGCAGGCAATATCTACGGCAGACTTACAAATCCTACACAGGATATATTCGAGCAGAGAATTGCGGCTCTTGAAGGCGGTGTTGCAGCGCTTGCGACAGCGTCGGGCGCGGCGGCAATCACATATACAATTCAAGCTCTTGCAAAGGCAGGCGATCATATCGTAGCGTCAAAAACGATTTACGGCGGTACATATAATCTGCTTGAGCATACGCTTCCCGATTACGGAATCAAGACAACATTTGTTGACCCTGAGGAGGACGGCGCATTTGAAGCAGCTATTCAGGACAACACAAAGGCAATTTATATTGAAACGCTGGGCAATCCGAATTCAAATCTTGTTGATATTGAGGCTCTTGCGAAAATTGCGCACGCGCATAAAATTCCGCTTGTTGTTGACTCAACATTCGCAACTCCGTATCTTATCAGACCTATTGAATACGGCGCAGATATTGTTATTCACAGCGCGACAAAGTTCATAGGCGGACACGGTACGGCAATAGGCGGTGTAATCGTGGACAGCGGTAAGTTCGATTGGGAAGCGTCCGGTAAATTCCCGCACCTTGTTGAACCGAACCCATCATACCACGGTGTAAGCTTTACGGCGGCTGTAGGCCCTGCTGCATTCGTAACATATATCAGAGCAATTCTTCTTCGTGACACGGGAGCTACGCTTTCGCCGTTCCACGCATTCTTGTTCCTGCAGGGACTTGAAACGCTTTCACTTCGTGTTGAACGTCACGTAGAAAACGCACTAAAGATTGTTGAGTATCTTAACAATCATCCGCAGGTTGAGGCTGTGCATCATCCGTCACTGCCGACAGAACCGAGCCATGAGCTGTATAAGAAGTATCTGCCCGACGGCGGCGGCTCTATCTTCACATTCGAAATCAAAGGCGGCGTAGAAGAAGCGCACAAATTTATAGATAATCTTGAGATATTCTCGCTTCTTGCAAATGTTGCCGATGTTAAGTCGCTTGTAATTCATCCTGCCACAACCACTCATTCACAGAGCAGCGAGCAGGAGCTTAAGGAACAGGGCATCAAGCCGAATACTATCAGACTTTCAATCGGTACAGAAAATATTGATGACCTTATCGGAGCGCTTTCAGACGCGTTTGACGCAGTGAAATAAAAGGTGTATAATAGTATTATCGTATATCAGAAAGAGGGATTTTTAAAATGTCAAAAGTTTATAAAAAAATTACTGACCTTATAGGCGGAACACCGCTTCTTGAGCTTGTGAATTATGAAAAGGAAAACAATCTTGAAGCGACAGTTCTTGCAAAGCTTGAATATTTCAATCCGGCAGGCTCCGTAAAGGACAGAATTGCCGTAGCGATGGTGGACGAAGCGGAAAAACAGGGCAAATTAAAGTCGGGTTCTGTAATCATTGAGCCGACTTCCGGAAATACAGGTATAGGTCTTGCGTCTGTTGCGGCATCAAGGGGTTACAGAATAATTATAACAATGCCTGAAACGATGAGTGTGGAAAGACGTAATCTTCTTAAGGCATACGGCGCGGAGCTTGTGCTTACGGACGGCGCAAAGGGGATGAAGGGCGCTATTGAAAAGGC
>CAMCPC010000286.1 GCA_945876665.1 uncultured Oscillospiraceae bacterium | reverse complement strand
CACTTACGAATCATGTCCGGCATCAAGGACTACCTTTAAATCACCGTCCGAAAAGGTCTGTTGACTTTCATATTTTTTTATTCCGAAAAATGAAATTACTATCGCAATAAGAATTATAATCACCGCCGCAATATGTTTCTTCATAACAATCATAATAAACCCTCCCACAAAGATTTGCATATTATATCTTTATGAAGCGGATTTGATTTATATATCTACTAAAATTTTACAGTTTGGTCATCTTCAGGCATGAAAAAACGGTACTGCAATGTACCGTTTTTTTACATATCACATACCCGGTATAAACAGTCTGCTGCCTGTTTCAAGTTTCTCATCTTCGGTCATATTGTTGAATTTCAATATTTCCTCCTGCGGTACGGCATAACGCTTTGACACCTCCCACAGATTGTCGCCTTTCTGCACAAAATAAATTACAATACCCTTTTTATCCTGCTGCTCCTGCTGTTCTGTAATTACATCATTTATCAATTCTATTTTTCTCCTGCGGATTATATTCGCGTTAAGAGAAAGAATACATCTCAGTTCAATTTCGCCCGCAACATTCAGATTATACGCAGTATGCTTCACCTCCGCCTTTATTTCAGGAATGAGGTCGTCGTCAGTGCTTTCGCAGTCAAGCATATAGCTGAACGGCATTTCTTTTTTCATACTATAGACAGGACTTTCGTTGCTGTCCGTCAGATACAATATATATGCCTCAATTTTCCCCTCCGCAAGAAGCTTGCCGCGCTGCAATTGCGCTTTCGTAATATACGGACGCGTTATCACATCATATACACCCGATATGCCCGGTGCTCCTGAAGCTGTTTCAACCATTTCGCGTATGGTGTTCTGCGATGACGGACGCGAAACGATTTCTTCAAGTTCTACCTCCTCCTTGACAAGCTGTGTTTTCATAAAAGGCTCATAGCAGTCGCAAATCATATCCACCGACACATTCTCCGTTGCCTTGATCTGTGCCGAAATGCTTATCTCAAGATCCACCACTCGTCTGTCGCCGTCACCGTCCTCTGCTACCTCATATCTGATATCGGATATGCAGTAATCAATATCGCATATTGTTTCATCACCTGCGTCCTCGCAGTCAAACACCTCTGTAAACGGAATTTCGGACTCCATAAACTGAATTTTGCAATCCTCATCAGTATAAAGCACCGACACGCAAACCGCGCCCTTTGCCACGATTTTCCCCGTTACCGTCTTGTATTCAGAATCGGTCACTTTTGCGTCCACCTTGAGAATTTCGTTTATTGATGTCTGTCCGCTCGGCACCTCGACGCTCTCCTTAATCGAAAATTCCGTTTCTGACAAGCCTATGCAGTTCTGAAGCTTTACATTTTCGCGCAGCAGTTCCGCGTTATCACAATCAGCTGCCTCAACTGCAATCTCAACATTCTTTTCCGCTACAACCTCATAATCAACACCGACAATCACCTTTACACGCAGCTTTCGGCTGTTTGTAAGAGAAAATTCCGCTCTGTCCACATTTGACGTGATAACGGCAGTCATGTCCTCGCTTATATCCTGACTGTCCACATTTTGCGCAAAGTCAAAGGAGGTTACAATACTCTTTATCCTCTCCCTGTCGCTGTCCGGTATGTACAAAATCTTAAGGTCAACTCTGCCGCTTATTGATGCTCTGCCGTTTGAAACCTCCTTGCCTGTGATACAGGAAGCAGCATCAAGCTGTAAAATCTTCAATATATCCGGCTTAACATCGGGAACTATTATATCCTCGTCCACAAGCACCTGCGTATTTCCCTTGCAGCTTACCTGATTTACAGTTACGTTTTCTTTTACTAATTCCATAATTAATCATTTATCTCCTTTCGAAATACTTTAGACTGAAAGAAAATCGTTCAAATTGCCGCTTTGCAGACGAGGTGCCGTACATTTGGTACTGCCCTCGGCAAAAAGTGGTGATATGGGCGATTTTATTCAGTCTTTCCTCCAAAAAAAAATTCTCATAGTTTATACTATGAGAATTTTTTTTGATTATTACTTAATTATGCTTTTTTGATAATTTCCTTCCACTTTTCATATGCCGCATCCCACGCTTCGCTATCCTGCGGTTCATATGTTGCTATGTCAAAGGAATTCTTTACAACCTGTCTGCCCTCGTTGATATCCTTGATTGCGCCCATTGCCATAGCCTGTACGATTACATTGCCGATACTTGTGGCTTCAACAGGACCTGCACTTACAACGCGCTTTGTGGCATTCGCTGTGAACTGACATATCATCTTATCCTTGATACCGCCGCCGACAATGTTTACAACATTATACTTATTGCCTGTGACATCCTCCATGCCCTCAACCGTCTGACGGTACTTGAATGCAAGACTCTGTGCAATACATCTAACAACCTCTCCCTTTGTTTCAGGGACCTTCTGACCTGTCTTTGCGCAATATTCCTTTATGCGCTTCGGCATATTACCGGGAGTCTGGAATGCGGGATAATCAGGGTCAATCAGACTTGCAAACGGTTCTGCCGCGTTTGCCTGTCTTTCAAGCTCATCAAATGTAAGCTCTTCGCCCTCT
>CAMCPC010000285.1 GCA_945876665.1 uncultured Oscillospiraceae bacterium | reverse complement strand
ACATGGCGCAGCATGGTGATATGGTCTTGGTAAATAGAGTGAACGAGTGCTTGATGCGGCGCAGTGATGTGGCAAACCTTTCAGTTATGGGTTACGACACAAAGAAATGCTACAGCGGACGTTCGCCGCTTGAAGCGGCTTCAATCGGAGTTCCGCTTAAGGACGATGATGTAACGTTCAGAACAAATCTTGTAACACTGAGTGATGAAGAAAATTATGAGGACAAGACAATGCTTGACTATTCTGCGGGCGAAATCACAACGGAGGAGGCTGCGGAGCTGATAAACGCAGTTGCTGCGGAGCTTAACACGGACAAGATTAAGTTTTATCCGGGTATAAGCTACCGTCATCTGTGCGTATGGAACGGCGGCAGCACAAATGTTGACATGACGCCGCCGCATGACATTTCAGATAAAAAGATTACAGACCACCTTCCTAAGGGTGACGGTGCTGAAACCTTTATTGAAATGATGAAAAAGAGCGAGAAGATTTTAAAGGAACACCCTGTAAACAAGGCGCGTATTGCCGCGGGCAAAAACCCGGCAACATCAATATGGCCTTGGGGCGAGGGTACAAAGCCGCAGCTTGATAACTTTGAGGAAAAGTTTGGCCTAAAGGGCAGCGTTATTTCCGCTGTTGACCTTATCAAGGGCATTGCAAAGTGCGCCGGCATGAACTCAATTGACGTTGAGGGCGCAACAGGCAACTGCGAAACAAACTGGGAGGGTAAGGCACAGGCGGCGCTTGACGCAATCCTTGACGGAAGTGATTTTGTGTATGTGCATATGGAAGCTCCCGATGAAATGGGACATCAGGGCGCGCCGGAAAAGAAGAAGTTTGCCGTTGAAACAATTGACAAAAAGGTTGTTAAATTCCTTAAAGACGAGCTTGGTAAGCGCGGCATTGACTACAGAATGATGATTCTGCCCGACCACCCGACACCGATTAAGCTGAAAACTCATGTATCTGACCCTGTGCCGTATATCATTTATGACAGCACAAACGAGACAGATACAAATGCCGGACTTACATATACAGAAGAAAACGGCAAGAAAACGGGAGTTTATATTGAAAAAGGCTACACCCTTATGAACAGGTTTCTTGAAAAATAAAAGGACATTTTCGTAAGCATTGAAGGGAATGATGTTATGAAAATAAAAAAGAGCTGGGTAAAAGTCGCATTCTCCGTTGTCGGAGTGGCAGCGGCAATTGTGCTGATTTATATATTTCTGCCAAAAATACTGGGCGTGCTGGGATTTGTGATAAAGCTGTTTCTGCCGTTCCTGCTTGGCTACCTGTTTTCTATGGCGGTTAATCCGCTTGCGGACTTTTTGCAGAAAAAGCTGAAAATACCGCGCGGACTTTCGGCTGTGCTGGTTATCGTGCTTATCGTAGGAATAGTGGGCGGGGTTCTTACCTTTGCAATATGGAAAATTGTTGACGAGGTACGAATGCTTTACACGCAGTTCCCCGCTATTTATGAAAGCGTGCGAAACAGTGCGCATGCTTTTGGGGAAAAGTGGTCTGTGCTGTATGATAATCTGCCGGTAAATATACAGGAGGCATTAGCCGCGCTTGGCGAGAATATATCAGACAAGGCTGCCGGATTTATAAACACAAAGTCGCTGCCGATGGTCGGCAATGCGGGCAATTTTGCAAAAGCGCTGCCGAGCGTATTTATCGGAATTGTCGTGTTTATACTTTCCTCTTACTTTATGGTTTCGGATAATAAAACTGTGAGCAGGGCGGTAAAGAAAATGATTGGCCCCAGACTTACAGAAAGACTATCGATGGTGAAAAGCGAGCTTAAAAAGTATCTGGGCGGCTATTGCAGGGCGCAGATAATATTAATGTTTATTGCGTTTCTCATAATGCTTACAGGACTGAGCATACTTAATATAAATTACGCATTGCTTATTGCCCTTGCTGTTGCCGTGCTTGACGCGCTGCCCTTTTTCGGAAGCGGACTTGTACTGTGGCCGTGGACGGTGGTCGCGTGTCTCACAGGCACGATCCGTCTCGGCGTAGGACTGATTATAATTTATGCCGCTGTGGCGCTTACGCGTCACTTTACAGAGCCGAAGCTGGTAAGCTCAAGAATCGGTATGAATCCTATTCTGACGCTTATGTCCATGTATGTGGGTTACAGAACGCTCAGCATCGGCGGACTTATTTTGGGACCGATAATTCTGATGCTTGTTATAAGCTTCTACAAAGCGGGAGTTTTTGACGCGCCTATACGAATTCTGAAAGCAATAGGCACGTTTATAAAAAAAGAATGTATAACATTTAAAAATTTTTTAGTGAATTTAATGGAGAGTGACTGGGATGAGTAAAGAAAAATATTATATTACAACTGCGATTGCGTATACTTCAAAGAAGCCTCATATCGGCAACACGTATGAGATTATTCTTACAGACGCCATTGCGAGATTTAACAGATTTATCGGCAAGGATGTGTTCTTCCTTACGGGTACTGATGAGCATGGTCAGAAGATACAGGAAATCGCCGAGGCGGAGGGTATCACGCCGAAGGAGCACGTTGATAAAATCGCGGGTCAGATAAAGGATATTGC
>CAMCPC010000284.1 GCA_945876665.1 uncultured Oscillospiraceae bacterium | reverse complement strand
ATTGTTACAGAATACCTTGACGGTCCTCTTAACAACCTTGCAATCTGGATGGGCGCTCCTAACGGATACGGCCTTGACGAAAACGGTGAGCTTACTCCTGCATTCATGACAGATGAATATATGGAAGCTCTTAAGTTTATGAAGAAGTGCTATGATGAAAAGCTTATCAACGCAGATATGGCTACATATTCATCAGATAAGTGGAATGAGCAGTTCCTTTCAGGTCAGGCAGGCGTTATCATCGACGTTGCTGACAGAGCAAGAAGACTTGCTCAGAATATGCAGGGTCTTAACCCTGATGCTGTTGTAGACGTATTCGGTTACGTTACAAAGGACGCAGATACAGAGCCGAGAACTCTTCCGACAACAGGTTATGACGGATACTATGTATTCCCGAAGGCTGCAGTTGCAACTGAGGAAGACCTTGATTTCGTTCTTGGTGTAATGGATAAGGCAAATGAGCAGGAAGCTCTTACTCTTATGAACTTCGGTATCGAAGGCAGAAACTATGAGCTTGACGCTGACGGTTTTGTTGTTAAGAAGGAAGACGAAGGTCTTAAGAAGGAATATGCAGACCTTAACCAGTTTGCTACAGGTATCATTCCTACAAAGCTTAAGACAAAGTATACAGCTCCTGTTGCAGAAAAGATTGAATTGGTTTATGAAGATAACGAGCAGTATGCTGTAGCTAACCCTGCTGAACCATATGTATCAGCAACATATTCAAAGAAGGGTCCTCAGCTTGATGCTATCATGGCAGAAGCTAAGACAAAGTTCATCGTTGGTCAGATTACAGAAGACGAGTACAAGGCTGAAATCGAGAGATGGAAGACTATGGGCGGCGCTGATGTTATCAAGGAAATCAACGAGGCTTATAAGGCTGACGATACAATTCAGAAATAATTTCATATTTTCAGAAAGAGCGCTTCGGCGCTCTTTTTTTTGCGTGCTTTTCTTTTGTTGAGCGGTGTTTCGCTGTTTATGGGCAAATTTTATAAAATATTTTCAAGAAAAAACAAAAAACCTCTGTTTTTTTATTTACTTTTATTGTATAATAAGAATGTATTAGGTATTTTATGTATAAAAGAAACGGAGATGTGGTTATGGCTGTAAATAAGGTTACATTTACGATTAACTCACGCCAGTATACGGTTGTTGCTGATGCGAGCGAGGAATATATTATCGGACTTTGCAATCATATTAATGAAAAGGTTGAAAATGTACTGCGCGGAGGTCAGAATATAATGGGTGAAAGACCTGTTGTGCTGGCGGCGCTTAATATATGCGATGAGTATTACAAGTCCATCGAAGCCGGTGAGCTTTTACAGGATAAGCTGGAGGTTGTCAATGAGAAAAACCAGAAGCTTCAGCGCAAGCTGCAGGAGCTTAACAGAGCATTGGAGGACGCAAACAGCAATCAGATTTCTATAGACGAAGCTGCCATGAAGGCAGAGGTAACAGCGGCAAAGAATGAACTGGATGAAGCAAACAATCAGATTAAATTTCTTGAGGGTCATATAAAAATTCTTGAAGGTAAGATTGAAGATCTTGAGAAAAAATATGACGAGCGTGAAAAAGAAGTCCTTGAAATGATTGAGAAAGGCTGATGGATATGGAACTTTTAGCTCCTGCAGGGAGCAGTGCGGCGCTTCATGCTGCCGTTCAGTCGGGCGCGGACGCGGTGTATCTTGGCGGAAGCAGATTCGGAGCAAGGCACAGCGCAGAAAACTTCACGGCAGAGGATATGAAAAAATGGGTGGATTACTGCCATCTTTACGGCGTTGATGTTCATGTGACAGTGAACACCCTTATCAAGGAAAAGGAAATTGCCGCACTGCAGGAATATGTTAAAGAGCTTAATAATATCGGTGTTGACGCGCTGATTGTACAGGATATCGGAGCTGCGGAAATTATTAAGAATACCATACCCGACATGACACTTCACGCAAGTACCCAAATGACAGTTACAAGCTTGGAGGGTGTCAAGTATCTTGAAAATATGGGGTTTTCGAGAGTGGTACTGGCGCGTGAGCTTTCCGAAAAGGAAATTGAACATATCTGCAAAAACGCAAAGGCGGAGATTGAGGTGTTTGTTCACGGGGCAATTTGTATGTGCTATTCGGGACAATGTCTTATGTCAAGCATACTCGGCGGCAGAAGCGGAAACCGCGGCAGATGCGCTCAGCCTTGCCGTCTGCCTTACGAACTTCTTGAAAAGGATAAAAGTGCGGGAAACGGATATATTTTAAGTCCGAAGGATATGGCGCTTGTTAATGATTTGGGGACACTAAATAAAATCGGTGTTGCCTCGCTTAAAATTGAGGGACGCTTAAAACGCGCTGAATATGTTTCAGCTGTTGTGGGAGTTTACAGAAAGTACCTTGATATGCTCGGTACGAAAAAAGGCGAAACAGTGTCAAAGCGTGATATGCAGGAGCTTTTGGACGCGTTTTCACGCACAGGATTTACAGACGGATATTTCAAGGGTAATCTTGGTAAAAATATGATGAGCCATGATACGCCCGGCAACAGCGCGGAAAACAGATTTACAGAGGAAGCTAAAAAAAGAGCGGAGGAAA
>CAMCPC010000283.1 GCA_945876665.1 uncultured Oscillospiraceae bacterium | reverse complement strand
AATAATTATACAATCAAATCAAAATATTATCAATACCGTATTGACAAAAAAATATAAAGTTGGTATAATAACCACAGATGAGATTAGATTAGATGAGAACATATGAATAAGGAATTTCTATGTCTTTTTCTAATGCGAAAAAGGCTTTTTTGTTTATAAGCCAGAAAGAAAGGCGGGGTTAGATGTTTAACTTAACCGTAGAAGAAGTAAAGGAGCTGTCAAAGGAATACAATATGATTCCGCTGACGGTGGAGTGCTATGCCGATATGGATACGCCCATAAGCGTGTTCAAGCGTATGCAGACCGAAAAGGACTGTTTTCTGCTTGAAAGTATCGGTCAGAACCATGTGACGGCGAGATATTCATTTATAGGAAGAAATCCGTTTATAAATTTCAAAAGCCTTGGTGATGAGATAACAATTTCGGATTACACAGGCAAGACAAAAACATATACGGGCAAGCCGATGGAGGAGCTTGAAAATCTGATTGGGAAATACAAAGCACCCAAGCTGGAAGGTTTACCGTCCTTTAACGGCGGTGCGGTGGGATTTTTCGCCTATGACATTATCCGTCAGTACGAGTATCTGCCGAATGTAAATCCCGATGAACTGAATATCCCCGATATGCAGTTTATGCTCATGGACGAAATAATTGCCTTTGACCATATCCGTCAGAAGATTGTGATTGTGGTGAATATCCACGCGGAGGGCGATATTGAAAACCAGTACAATAAGGCAACGGGCAGACTGCTTGACATACGTCAGGAAATGAGTGATTTGTCGGCACTGATGGAAAAGGAAAAGCGTGAATACCGCTCCACCTCAAAGATGGTGTCCAACATGACAAAGGAGGAATTTTGCGCCAATGTCGAAAAGGCAAAGGAATACATAAAGAACGGCGATATTTTTCAGGTTGTGCTGTCACAGCGTTTTACGGTGGAAACGAATGTAAGTCCGTTTAATGTTTACAGAGCGCTGCGTCTTATCAATCCGTCGCCGTATATGTATTATCTGAATTTCGGAGATTATCAGATTGCAGGCGCATCGCCTGAAATGCTTGTCAGAGTAGAAAACGGCATTGTTCATACGGGTCCTATTGCCGGTACACGTCCGAGGGGCAAGACGATAGAGGAAGACCTTGAGCTTGAAAAGGGTCTGCTCAAGGACGAAAAGGAAATTGCGGAGCATACCATGCTTGTGGATTTAGGTAGAAACGATATAGGCAGAGTCAGCGAGTTCGGCTCGGTTAAGGTTACGCGTTTTAAGTATGTAGAGCGTTTTTCGCACGTAATGCACATTATATCCGATGTTGAGGGTAAGCTGAGGAGTGATAAATCGTGCTTTGATGCGCTTGGCTCAACACTTCCTGCGGGCACGCTGTCGGGCGCGCCGAAAATACGCGCTATGGAAATAATCGACGAGCTTGAAAAGACAAAGCGCTCCACCTATGGCGGTGCGATAAGCTATATCAGCTTTAACGGCAACTTTGACAGCTGTATAACTATCCGTACGGGTGTGTTCAAGGATGGCAAGGCGTATATTCAGGCAGGCGGAGGAATTGTTTACGATTCCGTTCCCGAAAATGAATATCAGGAATCCATAAACAAAGCGTCGGCAGTTCTGAGAGCCATTGAGAAAGCGGGGGATATAGTATGATTATAATGATTGACAACTACGACTCATTTACATATAATCTGTACCAGTATATCGGTACGATAAATCCCGACATTGAGGTTTACAGAAACGATAAAATCACCGTTGACGAGGTGCTTAAAAAGAAGCCTGACCATATTATATTGTCACCGGGGCCGGGATTCCCGAAGGATGCGGGAATATGTATTGATTTAATAAAAAGGGCGGGGGATATACCGATTCTCGGTGTGTGCCTCGGACATCAGGCGATAGGCGAGGCGTTCGGCGGAAAAATTGTTCATGCGCCGCGGATTATGCACGGCAAGAGTGATGTGGTTGCGCTTGATACGAATTGCCCGATATTTAAGGGACTTGGCAATAAGGCGGAGGTAGGCAGATACCATTCGCTTGTAATTGACAATGAAAGTATTCCCGAAAGCCTTGAAGTGACTGCGAAAAGTAACGATGGCTGTATCATGGCGGTTCGCCATAAGGAAAGACCGGTTTTCGGTATTCAGTTTCACCCTGAATCAGTGCTTACGCCGCAGGGCATGAAGATGATTGAAAACTTTTTGAAAATATAAAATGTGCGATACCCCGAACGGTTTTGTTCGGGGTGTTTTCGTGTGACAGTAAAAAGTCCAAAAAAATTTGCAAAAAATCGAAAAAAGTATTGACAAAGGACATGCTTTTTGGTATAATAATCTTCGTCAGTTGAACTGATGCAAACATATGGAGAGATGGCTGAGTGGTTGAAAGCACCGGTCTTGAAAACCGGCAGCGTGCGAGCGCTCGCGGGTTCGAATCCCGCTCTCTCCTCCATTTACAAATTAATATTTGTACTGCATACAAAGCTGATTGCTAATTAGAACGGCAGCAATTAATACTTACTGTATGCGTTTTTCTTTATGGAGAAGTACTCAAGAGGCCGAAGAGGCGCCCCTGCTAAGGGTGTAGGTCGGGAAAC
>CAMCPC010000282.1 GCA_945876665.1 uncultured Oscillospiraceae bacterium | reverse complement strand
CTGCCGGTGACATTGTTTCCTCGGGTGTTTCCGGCTCTTCCGTTACTTCCGGTTCCTCCGTTGTTTCGGGTTCTTCCGTCGCTTCCGGTTCCTCCGTTGTTTCGGGTTCTTCCGTTGCTTCCGGTTCCTCCGTTATTTCGGGTTCTTCCGTTGCTTCCGGTTCTTCAACTATTTCCGGCGACTGCGTCACCTTATCCAAAGCGCGCATACACATAACCGCCATATCCTGACGCGAAATAGGTTGACCTACGCCAAATTCATTATCGCTTATTCCTGAAACAATTCCAAGCTCATATGCGCCGTTAACATAGTTTGTATACCACTCATTATCCGATACATCACTAAACTTACTGTTATCTGTTTCGGGCAGTTTGATATTCAATGCAGTCATAAGCATTCTGACAAACTGCTCACGCGTCACATCGTCATTCACACCGTATCTTCCGTCTCCGTAGCCGTTTACAACGTCCTTATAGAACAGGTATTCCACAGCATCTCTTGCCCATTCTGCCTGATCCAGATCATCAAATGCGGGCACATCTGCCGGACGCGGAGTTGATACAGATCCCTGTGCATCTGACGGTGTTGACGTCGGAACTATAGGAGTATTAATCTGACTGGGGGCAATGCCCGAGCCACTTGCGCCGGAGCTGCTGCCTCCACCGCCACCGCCGCCTCCGCCGCCGGAGCTGCTTGTACTCTTGGGTGATACGGTTACGTTAAAACTCTTATATTCCACAGCGTCACCATATTTCACTGTTGCCGTAAGGGTTACACTTGCGGCAGCTGCCGAAGGACGGGTCACAATACCCGATTCAGATATTACCTTTGAGTTGCTGCTCTTCCATGTAATCACTGAACCGTTTATCTCGCCCTTTGTATCAAGAATTACGTTATTGGTTATAGTCTGACCGTTAGTTATACATGATATTGCGTTTGCATCCGCGAGTGCCTTTGCCTGATCACTGCCATCGGCTGCGCCTCCCTGCTTAACAAGTACATTAAATGTCTTGACTTTCAGTTCATCACCGGTTTCCATTTTCGCCGTTAAGTTGACAATTTTATCTGCGGTAAGATTTTCGCTCGGTTTCGCAATTGTAACGCTGACATCATCATAGCCGTTTGCCTTGAGATTTGCAATCTGTTCTTCTGTATAGCCAAAGTCTGCGAGCTTTTCTACTGCAATTCTCTGGGTGCTTATTGATAAAGCACTGCTGTCTGACGATGACCACTTAATGGCATTGCCTGCCAGACCGTCTGTGCCCTGATACTGGAGCATAAACGGTACTGTCGCTGTATACTGATCCTGCTCCTCACTGTATGGAAGTGAATTTATCATAAGAGCGTCCCAATAAGTATCTGCGTAGTCCTCTGTCAGATTTTCCACATAGATATTATCTATTAGATATGCGCCGCCAGAGGTTCCTCTGTCCATTGTAAACTCAATATTAGACACAAAATCCTCGGCATTTCTGAAATCATGACCTGAACAAATCTGCATTCCGTCATAATATAGATCCCACTTATGGGTATCTGAATTTGCAAACATTATAGCCTTAATCCATTTGCCGGTAGGATGACGGTATCCGCTTGTACCGCCCATAAAATCGATTGGAGCTTCATTACTGAAGGTTCTCAAATATCCGGCTGCGGGATAACCTTTGAAGGTAGTTGAGCCGTTTGAGAGAAGAAAACGGCACATCTGTGACGGACTTGAGTTGGCAAGACCAAGATTCAGCTTATTGCCGCCGTCAATAACGTATATATCCATAGACATCATAACGATACCTGACGGAGCCTGACCCGTTGCCTGGTCGATAAGATTTATCCACAGAGTAGTGTACGTTGTACTGCCGCCGTATGCCTTATACTCGCTGAGATAGAAAGCGAAGTTTTCCTCATCATCAGAATCTGTATCCGCAGGTCTGCCGTAATTTGCGCCGCCCGCTTCCGTTGACATCACTCGCTTATCAAAATTTGCCGGAGTATCCTTATCATGATGGTTAAAGTTTTTAAAGCATCTTGATTCCTTTAATGTATCTACACGTATACCGCGGAAGGTTTCCCTGCCGTTTGCCGCCGAAACATCGTCGGTTATTACCTTATAGGTGCCCTCCTCCGGCTGACCAACGTCGGTCTGGAAGTCATTATAGTACACGTTAGGATTCCATGTTCTTACTGATACATCAAATTCTTTTGTATATACCGCAGCACCTTTTTTAAGCGTTGCAGTAAGAGTTACAGGAACTCCTTTGCCGTCGGCGCACTCGTCCGCCTTAGGACGCGTTACAACGCCTGTATAATTTCTGTTAATTGATGATATTGTCTGTATGTCAATATATCTCGGGTCGCTGCTTTCCCATGTGATTGTCGAACCGTTTGCACCCTTCATATCAAGGTCAATGTCTGCATATATTGCCGTCTGGCTTATGGTGTTAAGCTTTAAGCCATCTGCGTCTGCTCTGACAGCCTGCTCGTCGGGCGACAGCTCAGGGCCGGCTGTAGGCGCAGCTGTCGGCTTTTCCGTCGGTGTATCCGTCGGCTTTTCCGTCGGTGTATCCGTCGGCTTTTCTGTCGGTGTGTCCGTCGGCTTTTCTGTCGGTGTGTCCGTCG
>CAMCPC010000281.1 GCA_945876665.1 uncultured Oscillospiraceae bacterium | reverse complement strand
TTTGACAGATTATTGCAAAAGGGATATACTGATGAACAGATAGAGAAGATTAGCCACAAAAATTTTGAAAAAATAATGGAGAAATACAATGCCTAAATTTTTTGTAACACAGGATAAGATAAGGGAAAAACAGATAATAATTGATACGGAGGACGTGGCGCATATTTCGCGCGTACTGCGTCTTGGCATAGGCGACCATGTGACTGTGTGCGACAGTCAGGGTACGGACTACGAGGCGGAAATTGCGGAAATGGAGCAAAAACAAATTGTATGCAGCATAACAGAAAAGCGCGCAAGTGAGTCCGAACCAAATATAAAGGTGACGCTGTTTCAGGGACTTCCAAAGGCGTCCAAAATGGAATATATAATTCAGAAAACAACAGAGCTTGGCATAAGTGAAATAGTACCTGTGAAATTGTCAAGGTGTGTTGTGAAGATAGACAACAAAAAGGACGAAAGGAAGAAGCTTGACAGGTGGCAGAAAATATCCGAGGCGGCGGCAAAACAATCGGGCAGGGGAATTGTGCCGCAAATTTCGGAAATAATGACGCTTGACGAGGTAATAAAAAGGTCAAAGGAGTTTGACTTATTTTTCGTGCCGTATGAGTGCGAGGAACAGAAAACGCTTAAAGAGGTGCTTTTGTCAAGGCCTGACATAAAGACTGTCGGCTTTATAATAGGTCCCGAGGGCGGCTTTGACCCCGCAGAAACGGAAAAGCTGCGAGAAAACGGAATTGATACCGTAACGCTTGGCAAGAGAATTTTGCGAACCGAAACCGCAGGCGAGGCGGTATTGGCTATGACCATGTACGAGATTGGTGACATAAACAATCAGACTGAATAAAATTGCCTATATTACCACTTTTTGTCGAGGGCAGTATAAGCATACGGCACCTCGGCTTCAAAGCGGCAATCTAAACAATTTTCTTTCAGTCTGAAAAGGAGTGAGAAACATGACCTTACAGGAAATAATAGACGGCAGTGACAACATAGTATTTTTCGGCGGTGCGGGGGTTTCAACGGAAAGCGGAATACCTGATTTCCGCAGTGTGGACGGATTATACAATCAGAAGTACGACTATCCGCCCGAAACGATTTTGAGCCACACATTTTTTATGAATAAGACGGAGGAATTTTATAAATTCTACCGCGACAAGCTGATTGTGCATGGCGTACAGCCGAACAAGGCACATATTGCTCTTGCCGAGCTTGAGAAAAAGGGCAAGCTAAAGGCGGTTATCACGCAGAACATAGACGGACTGCATCAGATGGCAGGGAGCAAAAATGTCATTGAGCTGCACGGCTCAACGCTCCGTAATTTCTGCATGGACTGCGGAAAATCGTATGACGTAAATTATATCGACAACAGCAAGGGCGTGCCGCGCTGCGAGTGCGGCGGAATAATTAAACCTGATGTTGTGCTGTACGAGGAAATGCTTGACGACAATGCCATAACGAAGGCGGTAAAATTCATAAGCGAGGCGGACGTGCTTATAATAGGCGGCACATCGCTTAACGTGTACCCCGCGGCGGGATTTATAAATTATTTCAAGGGCAAGCACCTTGTCATAATCAATAAAGCATCAACGCCCGCTGACAAACAATCAGACCTTGTTATAAATGAGCCTATCGGTGAAGTGCTGGGAAGTCTTGTGATATGAAAGTTTATGCAATGAATGTCAGCGGTATAAATCCCGATGATAAAAAGTGGTACAAATATCTGTCCGATAAACGCATTGAAAAGGTTGAGCGATTAAAAAAGACAAAACAAAAAGCGCAGTCAATAGGCGCGGAGCTGCTGCTGCGTTATGCCGTAGGGCAGATAACGGGCAATATTTCCAACGTAAAATGGGACACAGACGAAAACGGCAAGCTGTATCTTACGGAGTATGACGGAATTTATGTAAACCTGTCACATTCGGGCGACTACGCCGTATGCGCCGTGTCAGACGTACCCATAGGCGTGGATATACAGCATTGCCGCGAATGTGACATGAAAATGGCAAACCGATTTTTTACAGCGGGGGAAGCGGAATTTATTAACAAAAGCACAGATAAAAACAGCGCCTTTTTTGAAATCTGGACAAAAAAGGAAAGCTTTGTAAAAGCAATAGGCAAGGGACTTGCAATCCCGCTGAACAGCTTTTCTGTACTTGCCGACAAAATCGAATATGGCGGAGATGTATACCGCTTTAAGGAATATGCCATTTCCCAAAGCGGATATAAGCTGTTTGTGTGCTATCTTTCGTAGTTGTAGATGTTGGCGCTTTCGGGGGAATAGTTGATTATTTCATCATATGCGTCAAGCTGTTCCTCACTGTCGGGTGCCCAAGGGATAAGTCCCGTGCAGTCGTGGGACGATATGGCATTGCAAGCGTCAAAATCAAACTTGGCATTGCGAAAAATAACGTGTTCGGGATATTTTTTCTTTTTCATAAATAAAACCTCCTTACGGACTTAGTATGTCCATATCGGAGGTTAAACAAGTGGTACAAAATGTGCCACTTATTTTGTGTTCGGATTTATTTTGTACATATGATTAAGCGGGCCGCTGCCTATGCCGAGATTGAGCATATCCAAAAGCGCGCCTGTGATGTAATTTTTTGCGTTTTTTACTGATGT
>CAMCPC010000280.1 GCA_945876665.1 uncultured Oscillospiraceae bacterium | reverse complement strand
TTTATTTACTGCGTTATCCATGATGTTCCTCCTTAATTTCCTGCATTTCTGCTTCTGTGATAAAGCCTGCCTTTACGAACGTTTCAAGGTTCGCGTCCGTATACAAGCCTTTTTGATAATATCTCTTAATTAACAGCTTATTCATTCAAACCACCTGCCTTAAGCTCCGCTATCTCAAGCATGAGCATAGCGTTGATTTCGTCCTGTGTGGGAGCGTTCAGCATTTCCTCGTATGCTTCCTGTCCCATCTCAACAGCCTGTTCAAGCTCGCCGTTCTTTAGCTGCTCCTGTGTAAAGGTCATGCCGTCAAGCCATTCATAGCCTGTGTTGTCTATCTCTGTAACTACCGCATCTGGATAGTGCTCAAGAAGCTTCTTCTTTTCCTCATCAGTTACCGCGCTGAATGTTTTGACGTATTCCTCGCCGTCATGCTCCTGTGTCACTGTTAGCTCATATTTTATGAGCTGTAATGTATCTCCGTAAAATCTGTATTTCATCTCATATCACCGCCTTAGTTATACTTATTATTTGCAAATGTGTTTGTCGTTCCACCGTTGTTGACATAATTTTTTGCAAACAATAAATTGTTTGCAACCAGATTATTCTGACCACTACTCTCAACAACTATACTATAACCTGACGTACTGTCATCTCCTGTCTGTTTACAAAAATTCCCTACTATCGTATTATATCCGCTATTAATACTGATGTTTTTATTACTAAAATAACAATGATTTGCAATTATAGTTGTATTAACACTACCATTATCTGTGCCTATTCCACGCTGAACTGCTGATGTACATCTATTCGCCAATAATAAATTTCGGCAGCTCGTCTGATCCAGCAGAATGCAGCATTCTGACATTGTATCTATCTGATTAAATGCTATAACACTATCCCACCCATGATCGGAATATATTCCAACTTTGCCGTTTGTTATAGTATTAAAAATCAATTTTGCGAAATAAACATTTGAATATATTTTTATGCCGCACATATCATCATCTGTGGTCAAATTTCGTATAGTTGCATATTTACATCCAGATACAAATACGGAGTTGTTACCTGCATATGAATATGTCGTTTTATTGCCATTAATTTTCATGCTGCTTACTATGCAATTATCACCTGTAACCGTTATCAATCCAATCTTGTCGTTGCTACCATTGAATCTACGTTGCAAAACGGTACTGTTACCCATACCCTCAATTGTGACATTTGCCTTGTTCACTGTAATTGGACCGGTTATGTTATACGTTCCATCAAGCAGCACAATCTTGCCTCCGCCTGATGGCAGTGCGGCGATGGCGGCGTTGATTTGATTTTGGTGATCCGTGCCTGTGCATATGTAATCAGCGGAGGCGGTGTTCTTTGAGTCAGACGCGGCTACAACTATTGTTGCGGCATTTGCGCCCTTTGCGCCGGTTGCTCCCGTAGCTCCGGTTGTGCCCTGAGGTCCTTTAATGCTACCCTGATACGTCCACTTTGCGGACGTGCCGCTTCCGGCGGTGGTACACTGATATACATAACCGTAAGATGCGTTCAAATATAAATCACCCAATTTCACCTGTGGACAAGCGCTGTAGCTGTATGCCCCTGTCGTGGTGGACGTACCTGACATAGCAGTGCCGCAGTACCAGTAACCGCCGCCCATGTTGACGTTGCCGCTGCCGGTACCAATATAGGTTTCCCTTGTATCGGTCGCATATCCTATCTCACCTACGGAAAGTGTCGGCATATTTGATTTTAGTCCACGTCTTACCTGAATTTTATTCGCCATATGTTAACCCTCCTTAATTCAAGAGGGACACTAAATTTTAGTGTCCCTCATTTGATATGTAACTGTCAATTAAAACGTGCCGCCGTCAATCGTGCTGCTCGAATCAAGCTTATCGTTCCACGTAGATTTCTCTGTGTCCGTCACAAATCGGTGCGTACCGTCCTCCGTAATCATGGTTGCAGCATGACTTGTCGGGTGCACATAGTTATTAGCGTTTTCCGCAATACCTGCCAGCTTGTCTTTGTCAGCTGTTGTGTAATCGTTTGTGGAAAGTCCCATGCCGTCAACCTTGTCCACCTTGTTATTAAGGTCTGCCGTTGTGGCATAGCCGCTCAGGTCAACTGTAGTATCGTCAAGCAATACAACCTCATTTCCAACCTTTGCGTAGATGTCATAGTGATTTGTGCTACTGTTCATAACAAGATACAGCACATTGTCCTCTGCCGCATCAGCTGTAGGAACGCTGTCCACCTTCTTGAATGAGGCGTGACCTGTTGCAGCGATTGCTGACGCAATAGCTGTCGCAACGTCGTCCCCTGTCTGGAAGTTGCTGTCGTTCTCCAGTTCAGATACCTTTGTCGGAACAGTTACATCGGGGTTTACAAGCACCTTGCCGCCGTTGCCGTCACCTGCATAAAGAGCAATCTTTGTCTTGTCCGCATTGTACGCAAGAGCAAGCTCGCCTTCCTGTAATGTAACATTGTCAATATTTGTAATAAGTCCTCTTTTAAGTAAAATTGTAGCCATAATTCATTTCTCCTTTTTTATTAATATTCTCCGCCGTCTACTACGGCGCTTACTTCTGCTGTCAGCGGTTCAAATCCGCCGCAGTCCACATTTCCTGTTGTTTCCTCTGTAAAGCCGCCGCCGT
>CAMCPC010000279.1 GCA_945876665.1 uncultured Oscillospiraceae bacterium | reverse complement strand
ATTCTTTCAGTATCGATTGTCTTTATTCTTGCCGAGCCGTACTTTGCATCTGTCTTTACTCCTGCCTGCCAGCCTGTGAATGAAATTACAGGACAGCCTATCTTTTCGATAGCCATTGCAAGAAGTGAAATTGAAATCTGCTCGCCTGTTGCAAGAAGCTGATCCATTTCACGCTTTGAAGCGTCAGGATTGATTTCCTTTGCCTTTTCAATAAGGTCGTCAGTAGTGTCGCCCTGCGCGCTGACCGCAACGACCACGTTGTTTCCTGCCTTATACGCGTCTGTAATACGTCTTGCGACATTCATTACTCTTTCCGCGTCCTTAACGGAAGTACCGCCGTACTTTTGAACAATAAGTCCCATTTTTGATTTTCCTTCCTTTTTTGTTTTCATATAACAGATACCACCGCGCCGACATTGTCAATCGGCAGTATCATACATTTCCATTCAAGAGAATTTTCTCTGAAATACTCCTGCATACCTTTGCTGAATTTATCATAATCGCTGTCCAGTATGGACAATATTGTAGGTCCGCTGCCGCTCAGATACGTTGCGTGAGAGCCGAGCGAATACGTTTTTTCAAATATATCCTCCATACCGTCAACGTAATTCTTACGGTACTGCTGATGCAACTTATCCTTAACTCCCAATTCGAGAGCCACCATATCCCCCGACAGCATAGCTGCCTGAAACATGGACGCATGACCCACATTATACACCGCGTCACGAAAGTCAACCCTTGACGGCAAAACACCTCTTGATTTCTTCGTTGCCACAAAAAAGTCGGGAATTATAACCGCAAACTTTATATGACTTTCAAGCTTTGTGCTTTTGATTATAGTCCTTTCGCCGTCCGTAAGCGACACGCAGAAGCCGCCGAAAAGCGCAGGTCCTACGTTGTCAGGATGCCCCTCCATTTTTGCAGCAAGATGAATTATTTCATCATAACTGAGCGTTCTGCCCGAAATAATATTTGCCGCAAGCATACCGCCTATTATGCAGGCGCTGGAGCTGCCCAGACCGCGTGTCATAGGTATTTCGCTGTTCTGTGCTATTCTGTAACCTTTCGGCTTATAGCCTACATGGTCGAACAGATAAAGCATTGCGCGGTAAATCAGATTATTTTTATCCTTCGGTATAAAGCTTTGAGTATTCTTATTTATTATTTCCATACCTTCGGGGATTTCTTCAATCTCCATGCGGTTATACAAGCCGACCGCCACCCCAAGGGTATCAAAGCCTGCCCCCATGTTTGCACTGCTTGCAGGCACTCTGAGCTTAATCATTAACCCAACACGCGAAGCTTTGTAACAACATTGCCAAGCTTAGCAGCCTTTTCGTCAGCCTCGCTCTGTGTAAGCGGCGCTGTTACAAAAGCTGACTCATTATCAACAATATTATCAACAAATTCGCATTTTCCGAATATTTTCTGAACATTTTCAGCAGAATCAGTTGTCCTTATGAAGTATGCAAACTTCTTAGCGTCCTTATCTGCCATAATGTTTTCAGCCGGCTTTTCCCAGAAGATTTTCTTGCTTCTTTCGTTGTGCTTAACAGCGTCAACTATATCAGCCACAACAGCGCTTGCTGTCGGCAGCTTGCCTGCGCCTGCGCCGTAGAACATAACATTGCCTACACAGTCGCCTGTTACCATAATAGCGTTCATAACGCCGTCAACGCCGGAAAGCGGACTGTCATTCTTTATAACCATAGGTGATACTATCGAATAAACCTTGCCGTCCTCACCGAACTGTGCATAACCTATAAGCTTTAC
Source organism: uncultured Oscillospiraceae bacterium (assembly GCA_945876665.1). Classification (GTDB taxonomy): domain Bacteria; phylum Bacillota; class Clostridia; order UBA1381; family UBA1381; genus Hominilimicola. Next base: position 879 of record CAMCPC010000279.1, on the reverse strand, counting down.
AACCGCGTCCATAGCAGCGGCATAATTAACATCATCAAGAGTGATATTTGTAATACCCTCTGTGTCTATGTCATTGTAATCAACCATCTTGCCCGACGCAAGTGATGCAAGAATTGCAATCTTTCTGCACGCGTCGTGACCCTCAATGTCAGCAGCAGGATTTCTCTCTGCAAAGCCCTTGTTCTGAGCGTCCTTTAATGCCGTTTCAAATGTCTTGCCGTTCTTTATCATCTGATTAAGTATATAGTTTGTTGTACCGTTCAGAATACCGGCAATCTTTTCTATATTATTAGCTGTAAGGCACTGATGCATAGGTCTTATAATCGGAATACCGCCGCCTACGCTTGCCTCAAAGAAATAGTTTACATTTTTCCCTCGGGCAATCTCCAAAAGCTCTGTGCCGTATGTGGCAACAAGCTCCTTGTTAGACGTTACAACGCTCTTTCCCGCTTCCAAAAGGCTCTTTGTGAACTCATACGCGGGGTGAAGTCCGCCCATAACCTCTGCGACAACGCTTACCTCGCTGTCGTTAAGAATATCATTGAATTCCTTTGTAAAAAGCTCCTTTTCGGGATGGTCGTCAAAATCGCGAATGTCAAGAATATATTTCAGTTCAACTGTTTCCCCATTCGCACTGCGGCTGAGCTTGTCTGCGTTGGTCTTTATGATGTCATAAACACCGCTTCCTACAGTACCGTAGCCCATTATTGCAACCTTTGCCATTCTTTTGCCTCCCCTATCTTTCCTGATACTTAAAATTATGTATATAGTTATAGTATTTCCTATAATAAATTATACTACCACATTAGTGTGATAAAGTCAATATTGCCAACCGCCAAATATGACCTTTTTTATCAAAATACTTTTGTATAAATTAAC
>CAMCPC010000278.1 GCA_945876665.1 uncultured Oscillospiraceae bacterium | reverse complement strand
TCGGAGGCAGAATACAGCGTATCCTCGACAAAACAAACAATTATGACGCGGTTTATTATAATGAGGTTATAAAACCCGCCCTTGTGGGACTTGCAGGTCCGTGGATTTCGGGCGGTATAGAATTCAACTGGCCGCAGCACCACAGACCGTCTACCTTTGACAGCGTTGACTATACAATACAAGAAAACGCGGACGGCTCCGCCACAATTCTCGTGAGCGAAATCGAAAAAATGCACCGCACAAAGGGTATGGCAAAATATACGCTTTATCCGGATAAGGCATACCTTGAAATAAAAGGACAGCTTTACAATCAGACAGACCGTCCGCAGACGTTCCTTTGGTGGGCAAATCCCGCCGTAGCGGTTAACGATTACACAAAGTCAATCTTCCCTCCAGATGTTCATGCAGTTATGGACCACGGCAAGCGCGACGTTTCACGCTTCCCCATTTCAACAAGTACATATTACAAAATGGACTACAGCGAGGGTGTGGACATATCTCGCTACAAGAACATTCCCGTTCCGACCTCATATATGGCATATCATTCCGATTACGACTTTATCGGCAACTATGATTATCAGAAGGACGCAGGACTTTTGCACATAGCCGACCACCATATTTCACCGGGCAAAAAGCAGTGGACATGGGGCTGCGGTGAATTCGGCAAGGCATGGGACAGAAATCTTACAGATGAAAACGGACCTTATATAGAGCTTATGACAGGTATGTTCACCGATAATCAGCCTGATTTCACATTTATAGCGCCATATGAGGAAAAGACCTTTACGCAGTATTTCCTTCCTTACAAAAGCGTCGGCGCTGTCAAAAATGCCACACTTGACGCTGCAATAAATCTTGAAGTTACGGACGGCAAGGCATTCGTCAGCGTATATTCTCCCGATAAAAAGGAAATCACTGTCACTCTTTCGGGACGTATTGAAAAGTATATAAATGAAAAGCTTGAAATTTCACCCGAAGAACCGTTTACATCTGTCGTTTCACTCAATGACGATGAGGAAACCGACCTTACACTTTCAGTAAAGGACGCTGACGGAAATGAAATCTGTTCATACACTCCCGCGCCCGAAAAATATGAAAAAACACCCGAGCCTGCGCGCAAGTGTGAAAAACCATGCGACATTAACTCACTTGAGGAATTATATCTTACCGCTCTGCACCTTGAGCAGTACCGTCATGCCACCTATTCTCCGGAGGATTACTATCTTGAGGGACTTCGCCGCGATGAAACGGATATAAGACTCAACAACGCATACGGACGTTATTTATACAACAAAGGAGAATTTGAAAAGGCGGAAAAGCATTTCAGAGCCGCAATAAAGAAATCAACATGGAAAAACCCCAATCCATACGACTGTGAGCCATATTACAATCTCGGTCTGACTCTCCGCAAGCAGGGCAGATTTGATGAGGCTTTTGATGCGTTCTACAAGTCAATCTGGTCCGGAAGTATGCAGGATAAGGGATTTTATCAGCTTGCCTGTGTTTCCGCAATGAGAGGAAATTACAAGGAAGCTCTTGAATTTGTTGAACAGTCGCTTATAAAAGGTTCTCACAACCTTAAAGCGCGCAATCTTAAAACAACACTTCTGCGCCTTTCAGGCAGGCTTATTGACGCAAAAATGCTTGCTCTTGAAACAATGGAGCTTGACCCGCTTAACTACGGCTGCCGTTATGAGCTTTACCGCGTGACGGACGATTTTGCCGTACTGAATGAGCTGACTACCATTATGCGCAATGACGTTGACAGCTACATTGAGCTTTCGCTCGACTACAACGAATTCGGCTTGTATGACGAAGCCGCAAAGGTGCTTGCGCTCATATCCGAGGCTGACAGACCTATGCTGCATTACTACATGGCTTATTATTCAAAAAGTGACGTTGAGCTTGAGGTTGCCGCAAAATGCAGCTGCGATTACTGCTTCCCTGTACGCTTAAATGATATACTCGTTCTGCGTTACGCGATGGAGCATAATGACAAGGACGCAAACGCGCCTTATCTGCTCGGCAATCTGCTCTATGACAAGGGACAATGGAAAAAAGCTTTTGAATGTTGGACAAAATCAAACGAGCTTGACGGCTCAAATTACATCGTTCACAGAAACCTTGCTCTCGCATATTTCAACAAATTAAAGGACAGCGAAAAAGCCGTTTCCGAAATGGAAAGAGCCTTCCGTCTATCACCTGACAATGCGCGTATTTTATACGAGCTTGACCAGCTTTACAAACAGACAAACGTCCCTGTAAAGAAACGGCTTAAGCTTTTAGCTGACAACATGGAGCTTGCAGCATCACGCGACGACCTTTATACCGAATTTGTAACGCTGCTTAACAGCGCAGGTCATTTTGACAAGGCATACAAGGCAATCACCGTACATAAATTTCATCCGTGGGAGGGCGGCGAAGGCAAAATTCCCGCTCAGTACAAGAGAGCGCTTATGGGACTTGCATATGAGTGCATAAATAATAAGGATTACGACACCGCAAATGAATATTTGCAGCAATCTCTTGTATACCCCGAAAATCTCGGTGAGGGCAAGCTTTACGGCACACTTGACAATGACATCTATTATATGCTCGGAATGACTTACGAAAAGACAGATTTCATAAAGGCAAAGGAATATTACACGCTTGCAAT
>CAMCPC010000277.1 GCA_945876665.1 uncultured Oscillospiraceae bacterium | reverse complement strand
GAACGGGCAGAAAAACTGCCAATCTTGTGCTTGGTGATATATTCGGCAAGCCGGCAGTGGTAGTGGACACGCACTGCAAGAGGATTGCGAAAAGGATAGGACTTACCTCAAACGATGACCCTACAAAGGTGGAAATGGACTTAAAAAAGATTGTGCCGCCCGATTATCAGCTTCGTATGTGCCACCAGTTTGTGGCGCACGGAAGGGCGATATGTAGTGCGCGCAGACCGAAATGCGAAATTTGTCCCGTTGCGGAAGTATGTAAAAGCGCCGGGAAGTGTTAAGGAAGGAGAAACAATATGGGAAAATTCATAGGAGGAGCCGGTGCAGCGTTTATTATGTGTGCTGCAGCTGCGGTTATAGTAAAATTCCTTATGGAGATTAATGTTTTTAAGGATAAGAACAGTGTAAAGCTATATGGTAAAGTGTCGGTTATAGCAATAGCCATCGGATTGGCTTATGTTTTTATGGCAGTATTTATGTATAATGAGGTAAAGGAGCAGACGAATTTTTTTGAATTTGATAAGGTTTTTGCCTTTTTGGACATTGATTCGGTGACGGAGCAATACAAAAATCCCGTTTTCAGTCAGATGTTCGGCGGCTTATTGATGCCGCTGTATCCTTGTCTGGTACATATTATAGGGCGGATTGTTTTTGAACAGTACGTTCTTACTGCGGAATTTATCAGCTTTACGGCGGCATGTGTGTCGGCATGCCTTGCTTACAGTATATTGAAAACAAGACTGGAAAAAGAAAAAGCCACAGATATAATGCTTATCGCGGTAAGTTTGCCTTATGCGTTTATGATTTTTACTCCGACATATGTGTCGCTGACGCTGATGCTGATGCTGTGCGGAGTGTATGCTCTGTCAAAAAGTAATTATAAATGGTGTATTATAATGCTGATACTATCATGTCTTACTTCGAAACTTGGCTTGCTGCTTCTGATTTACCTGCCACTGCAGAATTCCGGTACGGTTTCTAAGGTAGTGGAAAAATTGGATAAAAGTGTCTTGTTAAATAATGAGGTAGTGAAAAAGATCGTTCTTTCATTACTTATTTTATTTAATGGCGCGGTAATGTTCTGTCTTATAAGGGGGATATGATAATGACAAAAACGTTGAATAATCAAAAAAATCAATCAATAAAAATTTTTGCGATTGTGTTTTCGGCAGGAGTACTGAGCAGATTGCTGTTGCTGTGCGCAAGCATAATAATGATGAAAATTTTTCATATAGATAAGAATTTAATGGAATTTTTCGGTAGTGTAACTGATGCTGAGCATTATATGTATATTGCTCAAAATGGTTATGCTGCGACCGGTGAGGCGGCGAATAAAATAGTGTTTTATCCGCTTTTGCCGTATCTGATGAAGCTTCTGAGAATTGTATTCAGAGATTATACAATTACGGGTCTGATAATTTCATATGCGTCATTTGGTGTTGCCTCGGCATATCTTTATAAGCTTATGAGATTGGATTATTCCAATGAAAAAGCTTTGGATGCACTGCTGCTATTGTTTATGGCGCCGTTCGGAATGTTCTTTATCAGCATACATACGGAGAGCTTGTTCCTTATGCTTAGCATTATGACGCTGTATTATACGAGAAAGGAAAACTGGGTTATTGCGGCAATAACCGGATTTTTCGCGGCGCTTACCAAATCGCAGGGAATGCTGCTTATTGTGCCTGTGGCATATGAATTGATTTTAAGCTGTGTAAGGGATAAGAAATTTCATAAAAAGGGAATACTCTCACTGCTTATACCGGCAGGATTTCTTGTTTATCTTTGTATAAATAAGGCGCTGCAAGGCGATTTCTTTGCATTTGTGGAACATCAGGCGGCAGCGCCCTGGTACAATACGGCAAAATGGATTTCCGATGGACTCAGCACAAGCTATGGTGTGGGAATAGAGCATTATTCTCTGTCAATGATAATTTATTGGCCGCAGATAGTGCTGTTCTTTGTTTCAATAGCATTTATATTTGTCGGACTTTATAAAAAGGTACGGACATCATATCTGGCATTTATGGGTATATATTTTTTGGTTACATATCTCCAAGGCTGGATGATCAGCGGAGCAAGATATGTAACCTCATGCTTTGTTATGTATGTGGTTATGGCGAGCATAGATAATAAGTACTTAAAATATCTGATGTATCTTGTTTCAGGCGGATTAACCGTGTATTTAATGGTACTGTGGATACAGGGATATGCGATAATGTAACAAAAAAAACACATCCGAATTCGTCAGAATTCAGATGTGTTTTTTGTTTTTCAGATGTTTTTTAGCCGAAGAATTTACAATAATAACCAACAGTACCTACTATATTAAGTCCAAAACCGATTAAAAACAGTATATAATTCAGCTTATGGTATTTGCCTTCCTCCTTTGGAAGGAGAAGCGAAAGTCCGAGAAATACAAATGGTAACGTGTCATTCGGGTATCTGTTTCCGAAATGTGAGCCGCCCATTTGTACATGAGCCGACAGTAAAACAAGATGTACAAATATCAGAACGGGCAGCATAACGGTAAGTATTTTGTTTACAGGTTTCTTTTTCACAGAAGAATTTATAAGACAAATCACATATGATAAAACAATCGGACTTATCATAAACCAGCACATACCATTAAACAAAGGATATTTCCATTTACCGTCTGA
>CAMCPC010000276.1 GCA_945876665.1 uncultured Oscillospiraceae bacterium | reverse complement strand
AAGGCTTCTTCTTATAAGGAAGGAATAGAAATCGCAAAGCAGACAATCGACAGCGGTAAGGTTATGGAAAAGCTGAATGAGTTTGTAGAATTTACAAATAAATTTTAATCGGGTGACAGCATATGATACTTGATAAGTTAGTAGCTTCTTCAAAGGCGCGCGTTAAGTCGGCAAAGGAAAAATTACCGGCTGCGGAGCTTATGAAGAAATTAGAAAAGACAGAATTAAAGGAGCCGCAGTTCAAAAACGGTTTAGTGTCCCTTGATGATGTGTCGGTTATAGCCGAAATCAAAAAGGCATCACCCTCGAAGGGACTTATAAGACCTGATTTTGACCATATGCAGATTGCGGAGGAATACTCAGAATGTAATATTCAGGCTATGTCCGTGCTGACAGAACCGGAATATTTCAAAGGGGACATAAAATTCGTGTCGGATATAAAGGGTAAATTTAGTGTCCCTGTACTCCGTAAGGACTTTACCGTTGACGAATATCAGATTTACGAAGCAAAGCTTTACGGCGCAGATGCGATACTTCTCATAATGGCTGCGCTTACAGACACGGAATATAAAAAATTTCATGCTGTGGCGAACGACTTAAAGCTTGACGTACTCGTTGAAACACACAACGAGGAGGAGGTAAAGCGAGCCATAGAATATGGCGCAATAATCGGCGTAAATAACAGAAACCTGCAGACCTTTGAGGAGGATATTACGACCTGTGAAAGGCTTCTTCCGTTTATACCGGATGGGAAGGTAAAGGTGGCGGAAAGCGCCATAAGGTCGCATGATGATTTTGAATATTTGCGTTCTCTAAAGTTTGACGCAGCGCTTATAGGCGAAGCGTTCATGCGTGAGAGGGACATAAAAAATGCTGTTGATACATTAAGATATGGAAATTAAGATTTGCGGTATACGCCGCAGGGAAGATATTGAAATAATAAATAAGTACCAACCCGACTATATCGGATTTGTGTTTGCAAAGAGCAAAAGACAGGTGACACCCGAACAGGCGGCACAGCTTTCAGAGATGCTTACAGGGGACACTAAAACTGTGGGCGTATTTGTAAACGCTTCCTGCGGGGACATAAAAAATGCTGTGGATATTGCGGGGTTGGACGTTGTGCAGCTTCATGGTGATGAGGATGAGGAATACATAAAGAACCTTGACGTTGACTGCGAAATCTGGAAGGCGGTAAGAGTGCGTGACGGTGCTGACATTCCCGATGTAAGGGGCGCGGACAGACTGCTGCTTGACAAGTATACCGAAAAGGAATACGGCGGCTGCGGCAAGACATTTGACTGGTCATCTGTGGGGACAGTAAACACAAATAAGCCGATTATACTTGCAGGCGGACTTGATAAGGATAATGTAAATAACGGAATAAAGATTTTCAATCCTGTATGCGTCGATGTTTCATCTTCGGTTGAAACGGACGGCTTTAAGGATGAAAAGAAAATAAAGGAATTTATAATTACAGTGAGGAATAATGAGATATGAACAGAATAGATGAGAGATTTAATAAATTAAAGCAGGAAAATAAAAAGGCGCTGATTACATTTCTGACAGTCGGCGACCCTGACATTGATACGAGCGAAAAGGCTATTTTAATCATGCAGGAGGAAGGTGTTGACCTTATTGAGCTTGGCGTGCCTTTTTCCGATCCGGCGGCGGATGGTCCGACAATTCAGCGCGCCGATGAAAGAGCGCTTGAAAACGGAACGGACATTTTCAAAGTGTTTGAGCTTGTAGAGAAGATAAGAGATAAGGTGGAGATACCAATGGTATTTCTGCTGTACTATAACGTGATAATCCAGTACGGAACAGAGGAATTTTTCGCACGCTGCGCAAAGGCGGGAGTGGACGGACTGATAATTCCTGATTTGCCGTATGAGGAAAGCGGAGAAATTAAGGAATATACTGAAAAATACGGAGTATATCAGATTAATTTAGTGTCCCCGACATCAAAAAACAGAATCAAGGATATTGCAGGAAATTCAAAGGGATTCCTTTACTGTATTTCTTCACTTGGCGTTACGGGTGAGAAATCCTCATTCAACACAAATTTTGAGGAAGTTGTGGGGACAATAAAAAAATATTCTGATATTCCTGCGTGTGTAGGCTTTGGCGTGTCAAACGGCAAGCAGGTTAAGGAGCTTACACAGTATTTTGACGGAGCAATTGTCGGCAGCGCTGTGGTAAAAGCCATTGCCACCGGCAGCAGCGCAGAGGAAAGATTGGATAATCTGCGTAAAAAGCTTAATGACTTAAAATCAGGACTATAATTGTTAGTTCCTAAGAAAAGAGGAATAATTATGAGATTGAAAAAAACAGTGTGCGCTGTTCTTGCAGGAGTGATGCTTCTCGGAACAAGCGCGCTTGCCAAAGATAATATATACGCATATAACAAATTTATATCTACGGTACTCGGACCGCAGACAGGCTATTGTAATTTTGCGGCATCGTTTGCGGGACATGAAAATGAGTTTGACAATGTGAACGATTACTTTTCAGGTCTTATATCAGCGTTTTATGATGATATAGACGGTGACTTTGACAATGAGCTTGTTACAGTTGAAAGCCGAGGTGTGTCGGTATATCAGGTTGAGGAAACGGGAGTTGTTTTCCTCGGCTCAATAGACAAGGAGCTTATTGCAAATTACGGCGACTCGTATGCAAATGTATTT
>CAMCPC010000275.1 GCA_945876665.1 uncultured Oscillospiraceae bacterium | reverse complement strand
AAAAAAATTCCACATGAAAATGATAACATTTTCATGTGGTTTTGTCAAATTTTTTAATCAATATTTATCTGCGAAAAGTCAATTTCGAAATCGTCGTAGATATTTACCTTTACCTTGTCCTTAAAGCTGTATTCCTCCATGAAGTTATCCTCAAAGTAGTAGACGGTGATTCTGTTCTTTTCCGGATCGACAATCCAGTATTCGCGCACACCGGAGGTTTTGTACTTAAACAGCTTTATCACATAATCCATTTTTTTGCTGTTCTGTGATACGATTTCTATAACCCAATCTGGCGCGCCGTTACAGCCTTTGTCGTCAAGCTTGTTTTTGTCGCAGATAACACTTATGTCAGGCTCCACATAGGTATAAGCATCGTTATTCAGATACACCGCAAAAGGTGCGGGAAATACCTCACACGAGCCTTTTTTGCTTTCAATATAATTAAATATCTTTGCATGAAGTATACTCACCATTCTCTGATGGCGTACCCTCGGCGGCGCCATAAAATATATGTCACCATTTATCAGTTCCGCCCTCTCGCCGTCGGGCAGCGCCTCTATAAATTCAGTTGTGTATATTTCTTCTTTTCTCAGTTCCATGCTACACATCTCCAATCTGAATGACTTATATATTTTAATTATAACATATTTTTCGCAAAATTACTATATATTTCTGAAAATTATTTTAAATACATCCTCCATCGGCACAAAAAATCCCTGCACGCAGTCCCGATACAAAAAAAGAAGTCCCTTCGGACTTCTTTTTCGTTTCTTACGCTAATTTTGCAAGCTTAAGAGCAAGCTGTGACTTCTTTCTTGCGGCATTGTTCTTATGAAGAATACCACGGTTAACGCTCTGGTCAAGCTTCTTTGATGCTTCATTGAAAAGAACCTTAGCGTTGTCCTTGTCACCTGCCTCAACAGCTGCTTCAAACTTCTTGATAGCAGTCTTTAGAGCAGTCTTGTGTGAAAGGTTGATAAGAGTCTTCTTCTCTGTAACCTTTACTCTCTTTTTTGCTGATTTGATGTTTGGCACTTTTTGTACACCTCCACGAAATTTAATCTATAATACCGTAATATTATACACCATCGCGGAGATAAATGCAAGTTTTTTTTATATTTTTTTGATGATTTATCTATTTTAACCAAAAGCTGTTGAATTTTGGTAGGTTCAGCCGTAAATTTTATGTAAACTGACTAACCAACGCTACATTTCAAGCATTGCCTTGTAATAATCAAGGCTCGCATACCGCTGATCCATCTGCAAGGCTATATACTGCTCCGTAAGCGAACCGAGGCTTTTTATCAGTTCCTCACTCGCATTAAAGGACAGCATTTTTTTATCCTCGCACGACGTTATATAATCAATCGCCCGATAGAGGTTTTTATCCATTTTCACAAGATACTTCCCGCCGCAGTCACGGCACACCATACCGCCCTTTAAAAGGTCAAAGGCGAACACCTTTCCGCTGCCGCAGGAGGCGCACTCATGCACGGACGGCATATACCCCCCCACACACATAAGCTTCATTTCATACACAGCCTTTACCTTTGCAATGTTCTCGTTTCTGTACGCAAGGGCGTATATACTGTTAAGGAGTATGTGGAGTATACGCGCATCGGGATTGTTCATGCCGAGAATACTGTAGGTAATATCAGACAGATACACGCACAGCGACAGCTTCTTTATATCCTCAGAAAGTGGATAAAAGCCGTCAATCGTGTCAATGGAATTGACCGTCATAACATCCTTGTTTGCGCCCTTGTACAGGTCAAAATCCGCGTAGCAAAGAAACTGACTCGATGCGGCAGCCTTACTTTTTGCCTTCTTCACGCCGTAGCTGACAGCCTTTATTATTCCGTATTCTTCTGTAAAAATACTGAGCATTCTGTGTCCTTCACCGTAGTCGGACTGCTTTATGATAATGCCTCTTGCCCTGATTTCTGCCATGTATCATCCTTATCCTCTTGCGTTTCAAATTCGGTTGTAGATTTATATAAAAGATATGCGTCTATATCTCCCGTAAGTGTAAATGTCTCCCATGAAATTCTGCTTAGCTCATTCATAGTAATACCCTCCGAAAAAATAACTGTTATGTCTATATCTTAGGTTTTTCATTTTTTCAGCGGTTATACTGACACTATTTTCTATTCATTTGTGTAACCAAAATTCTTGATTAAAAAGTCGCTGTTTCTCCAATCCGATTTCACTTTTACCCAAAGCTCAAGGTAGACCTTTTTATCAAGCATTTTCTCAATATCTCCACGTGCCATTGTACCGATTTTCTTGAGCATTTCTCCGTTTTTACCGATAATTATTCCCTTGTGCGACGCCTTTTCACAGTAAATCGTTGCGTAAATATTGGTTATTTTTGGTTTTTCCTGCATTTTTGTAATCTCAATCGCTATGCCGTGCGGAACTTCCTTATCCAACAGCCACAAAAGCTTTTCGCGGATAATTTCCGCCGCAATCTGCTTTTCCGGCTGATCGGTTACCATATCCGCGTCATAGAACTCCGGTCCTTCTTCAAGGTAATCCTCAATGTCATGGATAAGTATATCCACACCGTCATTGTTCTTCGCGCTTATGGGCACGATTGATTCAAACTCGTGCATACTTGAATAATCCGCAATTATGGGCAAAAGCTCCTCCTTGCGCATAAGATCGACCTTATTCAAGACAAGTATGCACG
>CAMCPC010000274.1 GCA_945876665.1 uncultured Oscillospiraceae bacterium | reverse complement strand
GGCAGTTGATGATATTTCATCACTGCGTTACGGTATGCGCACAGACGGCAGGAGCGGCTTTGTGTTTATTAACCATTATCAGCGTCTTACAAAATTGCAGGACATTGAGAATGCTGTCATCGATACGGGAACGGTGGAATTTCCACCCATTGACGTAAAGGGAGAAATCAGCTTTTTCATGCCGTTTAATATGGACTTGGGCGGCAAAAATCTTGAATATGCAACTGCGCAGCCGCTTTGCCGTCAGGGTGATACATACTTTTTTGCGGAAATTCCAGGAATTAAGGCGGAATACAAATTTACGGGCGAAAAAGCCGATATAGTTACAATCCCATTTGAACAGGCAAAATATATGAGAAAATTATCGGGGACGGTATATATAGGCGGCGGCTGTGACCTTTACGAGGAAAACGGAAAAATATACTCGGCACAGGACGGTGAATTTGAGTGTATGAGATGGAACGGCAGCGAATTTGAAAAATTCACCGTAAATCAGCCGCTCAGGGAAACTAATGTAACGATAGAGAATATAGAAACAGCGCCTTTTGAGCCCAAATATAAGGAGGAACTTCAAATCGGCGGTGAGCGTTCTCTTTCATGGAAGAAGATAACTGTTGACGGTGATTACGGCTTTGCCGAAATAAGTTACACAGGCGACACCGCGCAGATTTATGCTGACGGAGAGCTTGTTGCAGACGATTACTATTACGGCAAGCCGTGGCGCGTGCCGTGCAGATTGCTTTACGGCAGGGAATGTTATCTGGTAGTTTCAGAGATGAAGGACGATTTTTATCATGAGTTTTAAGGAGGACTAATAAATTGGAAATGACATTGCGATGGTACGGTTCGCAATTTGATACTGTGACCTTGAAGCAGATAAGACAGATTCCCGGTGTGACAGGTGTTATAACAACACTTTATGACACAGCACCCGGTGACGTATGGAGCAGAGAAGCAATCCGCGCCATGAAGGACGAGGTTGAGGCGGCAGGACTTCATGTGAGCGGTATTGAAAGCGTTAATATACATGACGCAATCAAGGTCGGCACACCGGAAAGAGAACAGTACATAGAGAATTATATTAAGACACTTGAAAATCTTGGAAAAGAAGATATACACCTTGTATGTTATAACTTCATGCCCGTATTTGACTGGACAAGAAGTGAGCTTGCAAGAAAACGTCCGGACGGTTCAACAGTGCTTGCGTATAATCAGGACGACATAGATAAAATAGTTCCCGAAAAAATGTTTGAGAGTATTTCAAAGGACATGAACGGCACAGTAATGCCGGGCTGGGAGCCGGAAAGAATGGAAAGGGTAAAAGTGCTTTTTGAAATGTATAAGGACGTTGATGATGAAAAGCTGTTTGAAAATCTGAAATATTTTCTTGAAAAAATAATGCCCGTATGCAATAAATATGATATAAAAATGGCAATTCATCCTGACGACCCTGCATGGAGTGTGTTCGGACTGCCGAGAATTATTATAAATAAGAAAAATATCCTCCGCATGATGAGCATGGTGGACGATGTGCATAATGGTGTGACGTTCTGTTCAGGCTCATACGGTACGAACCTTGAAAATGATTTGCCGGATATGATACGCTCATTAAAGGGTAGAATACATTTTGCCCATGTCAGAAATCTTAAATTCAATTCACCTACGGATTTTGAGGAGGCGGCGCATCTTTCGTCGGACGGCACTTTTGATATGTATGAGATAATGAAAGCGCTTTATGATATAGGCTTTGACGGTCCGATACGTCCCGACCACGGCAGAATGATATGGGACGAGGTTGCAATGCCGGGATATGGACTTTATGACAGAGCTTTGGGTGCAACGTATCTGAACGGTTTATGGGAAGCAATAGAAAAAAGCAACAGATAAGACTAAAAGTGGTTAGACAAAACTAACCACTTTTTGATTGTCCTGATTTATCCGATTTATACAAAATGACAAAATGCAGATATTTTTTATAAAAAGTATTGACATAAGCAAGCAAAAGGAGTAAACTTGCAATAGAGGTTAGCCAATGATAACTGACGTTATACATATCAGATAACAGGTGCTGACAAACAACAATTATTGAACAGGAGGGAATCATGATGCCTTTATCAATGGTAAATTCGGGAGAAAAAAAGCAGGTTATCAGAGTGACAGGAAAAGACGAAACAAGAAAGTTTCTTGCAAATCTTGGATTTGTAGAAGGAAGTGAGGTTACAGTTGTTTCCGTAATTGCGGGTAATCTGATAGTAAACATCAAGGACACACGTGTTGCCATTGACCGTTCAATGGCTAACAGAATCATGGTATAAAACGGAGGGTAGAAATGCGTACTTTAAAAGAAGTAAATGTAGGTGAAACAGTTAAGGTATCACGTCTTAATGGCAGCGGTGCTGTAAAGCGCAGAATTATGGACATGGGCATAACAAAGGGAGTAGAGGTCTATGTCAGAAAAGTTGCGCCATTGGGTGACCCTGTGGAGGTCACTGTACGTGGTTACGAGCTTTCTTTGAGAAAAGCTGACGCTGAAATGATTGAATTGGTTTAATTTTTTTAAACGTGGGTTAGCAAAAGGTAATCAGAGTTTTAGGAGGTAAATTAAATGTCTGTAAAAATAGCGCTTGCCGGAAATCCCAATTCGGGAAAGACGACATTGTTTAATGCTCTTACGGGTTCAAATCAGTTTGTGGG
>CAMCPC010000273.1 GCA_945876665.1 uncultured Oscillospiraceae bacterium | reverse complement strand
CGTCTATCTCTGTCTGTGTGAACTCCGAAACGCTTTTTACAGCGTCTATCTTTTCAAGGTCGGCTTTTATAGGCTCATAGCCCTGCTTATTTCTTTCCTCTTTGTTAAGATAATTGTTATAAAGAACCTTTATCTTATCCTGCTTTGAGTTCTTCTCCGGATTTGATGCGGATATTTCCTTCATCATCTCTTCAAGCAAATCCGATGTAATATCGTTATACAAAGTTCCCTCTATTGATTTACCTTCCGAAAGTACGGCATTGTCAAGTGCGTCCTTATTTATTGTCGCATAGAAGTCGTCCTTTTCATTCGTGCCGAACACGCGGTACATACGGTTTATAAACAGCTTCATTTGCTCTGCGGTTACATTATCATTTGGCGCAAATATGCCGTCAGCCTTACCTGCAACGATACCGGCATCAAAAATATCCGCAAGTTCACCCTTTGCCCAGTCGGGAATGTCGGTAAAATCCTCTTTCGGGATTGCAAGATACTTATTATTTCCCTTGATTTCGGGAATATCACCAAACGCACGCTTTAACATAACAAGTGCTTCTGCTCTTGTTACGCTCCAGTCCTCGTGCAGCTCACCATCGTCATAACCCTTTAAAATGTCTGATTTCTGCACTGTTGGGTTATAGTCATCTGCTGCGGTAAGCAGCATTTCGCATACCTCTCCTCGTGTTGCATAGCCGTCCTCAGCCATTGCCACAACTGCGCCTGCGGAAACGGTCATAGCCGCCGCAAGCAAAATTGACAATGTTCTTTTTAATAGTTGTTTCATGTTTAATTCCTCCTTAATTTGTTTAAAATTTATTTAAAATATATTTGCAATAATCGGCTTCATAGTGTCCAAACCGTCCCACAGCATATATGTTCTTATGCTGTTTTCTGTATCTGTCTTTTTCAGCTTAACACTATTCGTTCCAATGCCAAAATTTACTTCATATATATTTACATCGGTCATGACATTATCATACGTTTCTATCTTTTCTATAAAAACCGCATCCTGTGCCGACGGTACATATATATACGCCTTATTATCTTCAATACAGATAAACTGAGCATCCTCGCACACCTCGGATATTGAGCCAAACAAGCGGTCATGACTATTCCCGTAAATATCAGATTTATAATCTTCATCTGTAAATACTGACGTTATATCGGTCGCTGTCCATTCTGTATCATCGGTTGAATACGCCACCTTGCCGTCAATGCTCTTTACATATATTCCCTCTTTTATAATCGGAGAAAGAGCGGTTTTGTACGATGCCTTATCTGATGTATTGTAAAAATACCAATAGCTTCCATTATTCGGAGTGCAGGAGAAAATCCTGTTTCCGCTGTCTGTAACCGTTGACGTGTCAGCTGACACATTATCGGTGCTGTTTGTGATATAGCTGCCGTAAACGCTTACGTTTCCGTCAAGGTCTGTATCGCCGTTAAGTGACGCTATCGAGCCGACAAGCTTTGTTTTGCCGAGAGATGTTATCGCTCCTCCGCCGCTTGATTTTGCGGTATTTCCGTTAAAGGTTGAATATATGATATTCGCCTCTCCGCCGCCATTATATAACGCACCGCTGTTAGAAGTATTGCTAAACAATGTGCAGTTTAGCATATCAAGCACCGCGCCGCCTTTTATACATACCGCTCCGCCGTAACCTGAAGTGTTTCCCTTAAACGCACAGTTTAAAAGCTTTACACTGCCGCCGTCTGAATAAATCGCACCGCCTGCCGCTCCGCTGTTATTATAAATAAGATTGCAGTTTTTCAGATAAACGCTTCCGCCATTATTTTCAATCGCACCGCCGTTGTTGTTGCTTGAGCCATAACTCAATACAACATTCTCGCACTCTAACGAGCCGCTTTTCGTTACATTAAACAGCTGCGTTTTATTATATCCGCATATAGCATTATAATTTAAGTAATATTCACTGAAATGTCCTTTTATCCTTACATCACTATTTATTTCTATCGGACTATTCTGATACAACATCTCCAATCCCTCGGCAAAGGTGATTTCATCATTTTCGGTGCCGTATTCCTCTATATAGGCTACAGCCTCTCTTAACGAAATAATACCGTCATACGCATTTTCCGTATCATAAACTGTCGTTACCACAAATGACGGCTTTTCCTCAACATAAATTGTTCCGAGAATAATTTCCGTGTAGCTATCGCCATTTTCTACACCTGCAGCAATGTTGTATTCGCCCGATAAATTTTCAGTTTTCCATGAACTGACGCTTATTGCATCTGTGCTTTCGCCATAGCCTAAAGATATATTGTCCTGTCTGAACAGCTCAAACATACCATTGTCATTTTGAGCATACACCACAGCGTTGCACGTTATATCTCCGCTGTCATAGGTTGATGCGTTTTTCACAAGAAAAGCAAAGCTTTCCCCCTCGGCAAGCGATGTTGCACCGCGTCCGAGTTTTGTGTATGTACCTGTGTTTGTTTCGGCGGCAGCAACACTCAGCTTAGTATATTTTAAATCCTGCTCATCTGAATATATGTTTATAAGCGGTATACTGCTGTCCGCCGCCTCTATAGCAAGTCGGAATTTAACCTTTTCTCCATTATTATATAAGCGGCATTTATCGGGTGCTGATTTTAATGCAGCCATTAATGAAGCATTTTCTTCGATTTTTCCGACAGGAAGCTCCTCTGAGGTATCAGCTTGCGTCCATGCGCTCCATTTTC
>CAMCPC010000272.1 GCA_945876665.1 uncultured Oscillospiraceae bacterium | reverse complement strand
ATATTTTTATTGAAAACTTTACTATAAATATCAGCTGCGTCATGGCAATAAGCTTTGTCGGCAGCGTGGATAATTACGTTATACGCAATAATTCAATCAATAACAGTGTGTGGGGAGCGATTGATTACTGGACACCGTCTGTTTCGGGGAATTATGTGAACGTGATTGAAAACAATATTTGTACAAACATAGGCTTCGGCAAGCCGTCTGAATATGACCTTACAGCGCCCATAAGCGGCGTAGGCTGTGCGGCGATTTTTGCGGGAATGGGTACGACGCTGCCGAAAACGGTTGTCAAGAACAATACCGTGAAAAATGCGGTTGAAACGGGAATAGAGGGCCCATATGAGTTGGTGTACCACAATACAATAAAGAACACAGGCGAAAATTCCGCCGTCAGATATACGGGTTCTACGGAGGCGGTGTTTATCAAGCCTGCCGCTGATTTTGAGCAGAAGTATATAGCGAATAATATTGAAACAAGAGGACTTAGGTGCTTTTCGTCATACTCGGACAGCAACGAGGAATATAAGGGAATATATATTCTGAACAATACGCTGAGCCTGAGAAAATCTGATTCAACCATAACCTGCAATTACAGCCGTTCGGATATTGAAATAAATTGCCCTAAGCTGAAAAAGCTTGTGATATGCGGTAACAATGGTATGATGAAGGATAGTCCGAGCGTTAATATCTATATCAGGGATAAAAGCTATGTGATGGATTACTTTGACCTTGAAAATACCTGCATGATAGGCGCAATGCCCGAAAAGGCAAGATATTGCTTTAACATAAGTAATAATTAGAGAGAAAATTAAAAATGCTCTGTAAAATCCGAATGGATGAACAGAGCATTTTTTGTGCATGGATTATTGTATAAAAAAACCTTAGAAACAGCATGGTTTCTAAGGTTTATTTGGTACGCGATCAGGGGCTCGAACTCTGGACACCCTGATTAAGAGAATTGCAAATGGTGTCATGTTATATTTTGTTTGTCATTAAAAATATAGTTTTGATGCTATTTGCAAGCTATTCTATTGCGTATGGATTTATTGAAAATTATCGTTTTTTGAATCAGTAGCTGTATGGATAGCTGTACAGCTTAGAATTTATCCATAAGAAGGAAATCCTTTATATTTACATTCGGTATGCCGTTTCTTCCTCGGTTTATTTCATCCATTGAGACAACATATTTCGGATAGTTGTCAGGGATATTTTCAAGTACAGAGAACTCCCGTTCTATCGTTTCATCGGAGGCAAGCAGGTAGGATACCTGTACATATATTTTTTCGTTGCCTCTGGTGGCTATAAAGTCTATTTCGTTATTGTTATTCTTGCCTACAGTTATTTTATAATCACGTCTTAATAATTCCATATATACGATATTTTCAAGAGTCTGATTTATATCTTTTAAGTTACTTCCGTATAGAGCTTCCCGTATGCCGTGGTCGGCAATATAGATTTTCTCCTGAAACTGCAACAGCTTTTTGCCTATAACGTCCTCTCGTGACACTAAATGAAGCAGACAGGCACTTTTGCAATATTCAATATAGTTGTATATTGTTTCGGTTGATACGGAACGTAATTCGCTTTTCAGGTATTTTGTAATATTGCTTGCCGAAAAGGTATTACCAATGTTTGCAATAAAGAATTGTATAATACGTTTCATAAGCTCAATATCCCGTATTTTATTTCGTGTGGCTATATCCTTTAATATAATTGAATCATATATATCATTCAAATATTGCATAGCTCCCTGTTCATCGATGGGGAACTGGTATAAAAACGGCATACCACCTCGTGTAAGATATGTCTGAAATGCTTCATGTATGTTTGTATCGGGCATGATGTCAAGTACCTCTTTAAAGGAAAAAGGATATATTTTAAATTCCACATATCGTCCACCGAGATAGGTTGCAAGCTCACCTGAAAGCAGCTTTGCATTTGAACCTGTAATGTATATGTCCACATCAAAGTCAATCATGCAGGAGTTAATCATTGTTTCCCAACCGTCAAGCTCCTGAATTTCATCAAGAAACAGGTACAGCTTTTTATCTGATTTTGAAGCGACCTTTTTAATATGCTCATAGGTGAGGTCTGCTGATTTCACATATTCAACTGCCTTGGATTCAAAATTTATGGCTAACAATTGAGATTTCTTAATGCCTTTATCCGTAAGCTCGTTCTGAATAAGCTCCAGCATAACAGATTTTCCACCGCGGCGGATACCTGTTAAGACCTTTACAATAGGCTTATCAATAAATGGTCTTATTTTTTTCATATATAATTCACGTTTTATCATAATGTCACATCCTATCGTTGCTGATATTATATACTGATTGTATCACGATTATATCAAAAAGTCAAATGAAATATCAAAATAAGTTTCGTTATATCGAAAATTATACACATATTTTGTATTGGGAAAACATAGTGAAAAGGAGTGAAAACGATGTGAAATATATAAAATAATCACATTATCACTATTTGTAAAAAATGGCATAATACCTATATTATTTACATATTTTCACGATTTCACATTTTCACATAATTACTCATTTAAATTATTTATATATTCCTCTATTTTAGTCATATTCATTGCAAAGTATAGTAATTTTTTTACTTTATAATCTTTACGATCATTATTTACAGCTTGAAGTTCATTATCAAACATGAATAATTTGATATCATTCAGTACTTCGGCAGCT
>CAMCPC010000271.1 GCA_945876665.1 uncultured Oscillospiraceae bacterium | reverse complement strand
AGCTTGATGATTGCGTTGTGACGGTCAGCGGTGACTACGTTATCGTGTGCGTAAGCGAGGATTCATCAGTAGCAGAGAGCATTATCGAAAAGTATACAAAATAATCGTTTGAAAGGGTGAAAGGGCTTGTACTTTTCCAGCCTGTTATTCTTGTTTGTATTTCTGCCACTCGTGCTTGCCGTATACTATATGCTGCCGCGCAGATTTCGCAACGGATTTCTGCTGCTTGCAAATCTCGTGTTCTACGGCTGGGGCGAGCCGGTTTTTATCTTAATAATGATTGTTTCTATCATGACCAATTACATATGCGGTCTGATGATAGAAAAATACCGCGATAACCAAAAACGCAAAAAAGCGTTTTTGGTTTTGTCGCTTGTAATAAGTCTTGGACTTCTGGCAGTATTCAAGTATACAGGGTTTGTGTCGGATATTCTGCGTCAGCTTCCGCCATTTTCTTTTATGCCGAAAATCAGTTTGCCGCTGCCTATAGGAATATCCTTCTATACATTCCAGACACTTTCGTATACGATTGACGTGTATCGCGGAGATACGAAGGCGCAGAAAAGCATAGTATCTTTCGGTACGTATGTGTCTTTTTTTCCGCAGCTTATAGCAGGACCTATTGTAAGGTATGTTGACATAGCGAAAATGCTGAATGAACGACGTGAAAGCATAAAGCAGTTTGCCGAGGGAGTAAAGCTTTTCCTTGTGGGACTTGCAAAAAAAGTGCTTATCGCAAATCAGATGGGACTTCTGTGGGACACACTGCGTGAAACAACGGGCGCAAACGGTGTTGTCGGCATATGGATTGGAATTATTTCTTTTGCGTTTCAGATATATTTTGACTTTGCGGGATATTCCGATATGGCTTGCGGACTGGGCAAGATGTTCGGCTTTGAATTTATGAAGAACTTCAACTATCCGTACATTTCAAAGAGCATAACTGAATTCTGGCGCAGGTGGCATATTTCACTCAGTTCATGGTTCCGCGATTACGTGTATATTCCTTTGGGCGGAAACAGAAGAAAGCTGCCAAGGGTTATATTCAACCTGTTTGTTGTATGGGCACTGACGGGTCTGTGGCACGGGGCAAACTTCAATTTCATCGCATGGGGAATTTACTATTTTATAATTCTTGTGCTTGAAAAGTATGTTTACGGCAAATATCTTGAAAAGCTGCCGTCTGTTTTGCAGCATATATATGCGTTACTTTTCATACTGATTGGCTGGACAATCTTCTATTTTGAGGACTTTTCGCAGCTTACGCAGTACCTTGGCTGTATGTTTACGCTGAAAAACGGAATAATCGGCACGGACGCGGCGAGCGTTATTCTGTCGTATATTCCGCTTATACTTGCCGCCGCATTGGCATCAGTGCCGATATGGAGAAATCTTTATCTGAAAATAAAAGACAGAAAAATTACGGCTGTACTTGAGATGGTATTCTGCGCGGCTGTACTCTTGCTTTGTACAGCGTCGCTTGTAAATCAGAGCTATAACCCGTTTTTGTATTTCAGATTTTAGGGGGGGTAATTGAATGACGAAAAAACGTGATATAATAATTACCGCCTTGTTCTGTGGATTTATCGGTGTAATGGCTCTTGGACCGGCATTTTTACCCAAGCAGGAAATTTCGGTGAATGAAAAAAGAACTCTTGCAAAATTTCCGCAGTTCAGCTTTGAAAAAATAATCAACGGAAAATGGGAAAGCGGTTTTGAAAGCTATATTTCTGACCATTTCCCTGCAAGGAATTTTTTTGCTGCGGCTGATTCCTATTATATGCTTTATACGGGCAGAAACGGCTCAAACGGCGTCTACAAGGGAAAGGACGGCTATCTGTTAAATACACCTGTAAAATGTGATACGGACAAACTGAATGCGAATGTAACAGCTGTGAATGAATTTGCGGCTAAGACGGGGATTGAAACAAAGCTGATTGCCGTACCGTCAGCGGGATATATAATGTCGGATAAGCTTCCCGAAAATCACAGGGAATATAAAAACGGTGAGATTTTTTTCGATATATGCAAAAATCTTGACGGTGTGGAATATATAGATTTGATTGACGAGTTTAATGGCAAAAAGGACGATATTCAGCTTTACTACAAAACCGACCACCACTGGACAAGCGAGGGCGCGTATCTGGCATATAAGGTGTGGGCGGAAAGTGAAGGCTTGACAGTGCGCCCTAAAGAGGAATACACAATAGAAAGTACGGACGGATTCTACGGCACGACCTACACCAAAAGCGCGCTGTGGAATGAAAAGCCGGACACAATTGAAACATGGGAGTATCCGATAAACATTGACGTTTCCATAGATGACGCAGAAGAATATGAAAGTATGTTCTTTAAGGAGCATTTGCAGGAAATGGATAAATACCCCGTATACCTTGACGGAAACCACGGATTTGAACGTATTGTCAACAATGACAATACGCAGGGGAAAAAGGTGCTTGTCATAAAGGACTCCTACGCACACTGCTTTGTGCCGTTTATGGCGGAGAACTGCTCGCTAATTGATATGGTGGATTTGAGGTATTATTTGGACAGTGTATCGCAGCTTACGGAGGAAAACGAATATGACGAGGTGCTTGTGCTGTACGGCATAAGCAATCTGTGTGAGGCAAATGATTTGTCGATTTTACAGTAATAAATCAGAGGGAATCAACCCTCTGATTTTTTTTGTTGGGGACACAAAAAAAGGGA
>CAMCPC010000270.1 GCA_945876665.1 uncultured Oscillospiraceae bacterium | reverse complement strand
AGGAATTATCAAAATTACCTCCGATTGCAATTTTTGAGCCTGAAATGGATATTGATGAGGAAGAATACATCATGAAGGACGAAAAGGGCTACGAAATCACGCGTGATAATGATGTGTTTGTTATATCCGGCTCATGGATTGAGGCAGTTGGCGGCAGCGTCAACTTCTCTGATAATGAGTCGCTGCAGTATTTCCAGCGCGCACTGCTTAACCGAGGTGTTATTGAAGACCTTATCAATATGGGTATACAAGAGGGACAGCTTGTCCGTATCGGTGATTTGGAATTTGAATTTGTATTTTAATTATATGGGGACACTAAAATTTAGTGTCCCTTTTTGTATTCTCTGATATATAAACCCAGTGCGCAGACAACGCACAAGCACACCACCGCAACGGCAGTGACTGTTTCAAAAGCTGACGCGGAGGCGAACGAACGCCCCATGGACGGCTCAAAAACGGCGGTAGTGATAGGGTTGAAGTGCAGGTAAATAAACATATAAAGCCCAGCAATAATTCCATGAAGCGCCTTGCCGATGATATAGGGCGCAAGGCTTAAATGGTACTTTGCAATTACCGCCATAACCTGAGCGTGAACGCTTATTCCGGCAAAGCCGACAATAATTGATGTTAATACTAATTTCTGTGCTACGGGAATTGTCAGTCCCGATATTTTTACTGTCCCCGTCACAAACTCCAATAATCCCGAAATGATTGCCGAAGCATATCCGCTTAAAGGCAGAATATCAAGCACCAATCGGCTTAAAACGCTGAAAAACAAAACAGCACCGCACACTGTCAGAATATTTCGTATACCGTTTTGCAGCGCAATATCAAAAATTTCACCAACACTCCTGTCGGGTGATGTCATTCTTGTAGGCGGCGCGCTGTGCCTGTTTCTGCCGTAAAAGCGGAACAGTATTCCCACCGTCAGCGCCGCAAGTATATGCGCGATATACAGCGCAATACCGTAGCGGATATTTGTGTATATGGCAATACCTACCGAGCCGAGTATGAACAGAGGACCGGAATTATTGCAGAACGCAAGCAGTCTTTCCGCCTCTGTTTTGGAAAGGTAGCTGTTTGCATATAATTCGCCTGCGGTGATTGCGCCAAGCGGATAGCCGCTTACTATGCCGAGAATAAATGCGCTGCTGCCTGCGGGACTTATGCGGAACAGCGGATACATACAGAACTGAAATGCCTTGGCTAAAATCTCACAAAATCCCGAATAGATAAGTATTCCCGAGCAGATAAAGAACGGAAACAGCGACGGAACAATCATTTCAAAGCATATATTGAGCGCGTCAGATGCGTAACCAATCGCATTTGGCGCATTTTTTATGAGAAGAATAACAGCTCCGACCGCAAACACATAAATCAAAATTTTTTTCAGCTTCATTTTAAAATCTCCTATCGGTTGTTTGTTTAATTATATGATTTGTTTTTTGTACTTAAAACCGTTTCATAATCATAAATTAAACGTAGGAGCTGATGTAGATGAAAAAACGCATTTCAGAGAGGGCGGCGGACGCGTGGGGTGTGCCGAAGGACGTTATTATGAATATACCGCGCCTTACAATATCTGGCGATAAGGAAATATATATAGAGAACCACAAGGGCATACTTGAATATACCGACACAGAAATACGCATATCCACTGCCATGGGCATAGTGCGCGTATGTGGAAAAAATCTTGTCATAGACCGAATAAGGCTTGAGGACATAGTAATATCGGGGTGCTTCAGCCGCGTGGAATACGAAATATGAAAAAGGGAGTAAAAAATGTTCAATAAGTTCTTTAAATTTCTGCGTGGATATGTTATAATAAGAATATATGGAAAGGGCGCGGAAAGATTTCTCAATATTTGTCTCAGACGAAACATAAATGTCTGGAATACTATGCCATGCGAAAACGGCATTGAGCTTGCAATGGCGTGCAGTGATTTTTTTCTTATCCGCGGTATAGTGCGGAAATGCCGCGTAAAGGTGTGCATAAAGGAAAAACACGGGTTGAGGCATTTGCTGCACCTTTACAGAAAAAGGTATGTATTTCTTGCGATGATTGCGCTTTGTGTTATACTGTGCGCCGTGTCAACACAGTTTATATGGCTTGTGGAGATTAACGGTGTTGAAAACAGTGATGTGGACAGCATTATTGAAACGCTTGACGAACTTGGAATAAAAAGCGGCGCGCTTAAACGCAGTCTGCCCGACGGAATGGATATAAAGCGCGAGATTATAAACGGAACAGATAATATCGCATGGGCGTGGGTATATATTGAGGGCGCAAAAGCAAGGGTTGAAATATATGAAAAAATTATTCCGCCCAATGTGGTGGATAAGGATACACCATGCGACATAGTCGCCACCTGTGATGGTGTGATAAAGAAAATGATTGTCAAAAGCGGTGAGGAAAAAGTGCGCGAGGGCGATGCCGTAAGCGCGGGCGATGTGATAGTTTCGGGCAAGGTCGCAACATATAAGGAGGGTTATCCCGAGGAATACATATACGTTCATTCAATGGCTGATGTGGAAGCGTACACAAGCCACAAAAAATCGGGAGAATATAAGCTGTACTACGAATCCAGAATACCCACAGGCAAGCACAAAACCCTTTATTCGCTTGAGGTGTTCGGAAAAATGTTCTCGCTGCCCCAAAAGGAAATTCAATACGAGGACTATGACACGTCCGAAAAACGTCATGAGCTTTACATTCCTTTTTTTGGCTATACTGGCATTGCGCTT
>CAMCPC010000269.1 GCA_945876665.1 uncultured Oscillospiraceae bacterium | reverse complement strand
GGCAGACTATAACAAGAGCTACACAGCCAATATAAGGCTGAAAGCCGACAGCGCAAACTTCTTTGAATTTGCTGATAATGTCAGCGTGACCATAAACGGTGAAAATGCAGATATTACCGTAAACGCTGATAAAACGATTACGGTTTCCCGTGAATTTACAACCGACAAAGCAAAATTGATGGAAATTATACCGTCAAATCTGACAGGCGTTAAAAACGGTACAGCACTTGAGGATATGCCGCTTCCGAGCAAAGTAAGCGTTGTAACGGAGGATGCAGATATAACAAGCGCAGATGTTGAATGGGATATGTCAACAGCTGTATATGACAGCACAAACACAGGCGAGCAGAGCTTTACATTAAAGGGAACAATTACGTCAGATAACATCAATACAAGCGAATACAATGGTATTCCGACACTCAATGTAACAGTAAGTGCGGCAGGTACAGCAGCAGCGCCGGTTGCAAGTCCGATTGAGGGAACATACACCGAAAATCAGACTGTAGCGCTTACCACCACAACAGAAGACGCGCAGATATTGTATTCAATAGATGGCGGTGAGTTTGTAGAGTATACTGCACCGATAGAAGTAACAGGTAGACCGAATGAAACGGTTACAACAGTAATCAAGGCAAAGACTGTAAAGACAGGCTTGAATGACAGTGCAGAAGCAGAATATACCTATACAATAAAGCTGCCTGAGCCTACATACGCACTGACTGTAGTTAACGGCAGCGGCAGCGGCGAGTATAAGGCTGGAGAAACCATAACAATCATGGCGAATGCCGCAGCAGAAAACACAACCTTTGCAGGCTGGGAGGTATCTTACGGAACAGCATTAGCGGCAGAAGAAAAGATTACATTCACAATGCCCTCATATCCTGTTACCGTAACGGCAAAATATCAGGATAAGATAACAAGACTTAACCTGACGATCACAGAACCAAAGGCAGGCGAAGCCCTTGACGATACAATCAGCTGCGGAGATACAACGGGTATCAGAGAAACGATTATGGCATGGTTTACAGAGGATGTAACGGCGCAGTACAACACGGAATACTGGCTGCTTGCAGCAGTTGTTCCCGACAGTGATAATTTCTATGAATTTGCGGATAATGCGGTCGTTGCAATAAACGACAAAGAAGTATATGCTGAAAAGACAGCGGACGGCGGAATTATAATATACGCATCATACTCGACCGAGAGAAAACCTGACCCGATACCAACCGTCGGACCGACATCTGAACCAACAGCAAGTCCGACAACAGCACCAACGAAAAAGCCGTCAAGCAGAGGAGGAAGCAGCAAGAAAACACCTGTACCTACAACAGCGCCAACAACAGCGCCAACCGCATCACCTACGGCAGCGCCAACATCAACACCAAAGCCGTCATCGGGAGATAACGACCTACCGTTTACGGATGTTCGCAAGAACGACTGGTTCTATGATGATGTATACAAAGCATATAATGGCGGTCTGATGTACGGCGTGACAGATACATTGTTTGCACCTGACACGGATATTACAAGAGGTATGTTTGTAACCGTGCTTTACAGAATGGACGGTGAGGCGGAAACAGCAAAGGAATACACCTTTAATGATGTTCCGAGTAACGCCTACTATGCGGACGCAGTCGCATGGGCAAGCAAAAACGGAATTGTCGCAGGATATTCTAACGAGGAATATATGCCTGATAAGACAATCAGCCGTGAACAGATGGCGGCAATAATGTACAGATATGTTAAATACAAGGGAGCAGACACAAGCATAGCGGAAAATACGAATATTTTAAGCTATGAGGATTTTAGCAACATAAGCGAATACGCAATCCCTGCAATGCAGTGGAGCGTAGGAAGCGGAGTGCTGGTCGGAAGAACGGATACCACACTGAATCCGCTTGAAACCACCACCCGCGCCGAAGCCGCGGCAGTATTTAACAGAATTACTGAATATCTGAAGTAAATATTATCGAAAGACAGTAAATTATTGAAAAATAAATCTGTATACTCTCGCATATAGAAAGCGTAATATTATGTGCTTTTGTGACACATAATATTGCGCTCTCTTTATGTGCGTGTTCGCAAAGCTGACGCTTATCATATGAATAACAGCAGGCTTACCGCAATTATTGCCATACCCAGAATTGTGCCGATAATTGTGACCTTGCTTTTTTCGTATTCGCGCGCCATAGGCAGCAACTCCTCAATAGATATGAATATCATAATGCCTGCGATTACTCCGAACAGTACACCGAATACTGCGTCATTGAAAAATGGGCGCAGGATAAGATAGCCTATAATTGCGCCAAGCGGCTCTGTAATTCCCGAAAAAAACGATACAAGGAATGCTTTTTTGCGGCTTCCGCTTGAATAGTATATCGGCACAGATGTTGCAATGCCCTCCGGAATATTGTGAATGGCAATTGCGGCAGCAATAGCTACCCCCAGATGCTGATCCTGGAGTGCCGATGTGAATGTGGCAAGACCTTCGGGGAAATTATGTATGCCGATAGCAAGCGCTGTCATAAATCCCATACGTTTAAGCGCCACAGAACGGTTATCCTTTTCGGAAAGATTTCCTATATCACCCTCTGCGGAAGGGACGAAATAATCAATCAGACCTATAAAAATTATTCCGGCAAAAAAGGACACAACGGCGAGATAATATCCCATTTTGTCACCCACGGCGGCAGAAATGTATGTACGGGATTTTTGGAAAATCTCAATCATCGAAACGTATATCATAACTCCCGCG
>CAMCPC010000268.1 GCA_945876665.1 uncultured Oscillospiraceae bacterium | reverse complement strand
TTATGAAATGGAGAGGTAAGACAATCTGCGACATTTCAAGAGATTTCCTTAACACAAACGGCGCTACAAAGAATACCGATATTGAGGTTGTACTTCCTGATGAAAATAAGAGCTTTTTCAAGCAGGAGGTCGTTACAGATGTAAAGGCTAAATGGCTTCAGACACTTTCAGACCTTAACGTATGCTCACAAAAGGGACTTTGCGAAAAGTTCGACTCTACAATCGGCGCAAACAGTGTGCTTATGCCGTTTGGCGGCAAGTATCAGCTTACACCGTCAGACGGTATGGCTGCTAAAGTTCCTGTGCTTGGCGGCGAAACAAATACGGCGACTGTTATGACGTTCGGATATAATCCTGATTTGTCAAGCTGGAGTCCGTATCATGGTTCAACCTACGCAATAGTTGAGTCTGTTTCAAAGGCTGTTGCGCTTGGTGCTGATTATAAGAAGATATATCTTACATTCCAGGAATACTTTGAAAGACTTGGAACAGATCCAAAGCGTTGGGGAAAGCCGTTTGCGGCACTTCTTGGCGCATACAGAACACAGCTTGAATTAGGCATTGCTGCAATAGGCGGTAAGGACTCAATGAGCGGCTCATTCAATGACCTTGACGTACCTCCGACGCTTACATCATTTGCTGTTGCTCCTGTAAAGGCAGACAAGGTAATTTCACAGGAAATCAAGAAAGCAGGCACAAAGCTTGTAATGTTTACTGTTAAGCGTGACGAAAACGACTTACCTAAGTTTGACGAGCTTAAGAAGATGTACGACACAGTACACCGACTTATCACCGACGGCAAGGTGCTTTCGGCAAGTGTTGTAAAGGGCTTCGGTCTTGCTGAAACTGTTTCAAAGATGGCGTTCGGTAACATGATTGGTGTTGAGTTTGATAAGAATATCACTAATGACTGGCTGTTCTATGCGCCGCTTGGCTCAATCGTTCTTGAGGTTGAAGAAGATATTGACGGTGCTGTTACCATTGGTACAACAGGCGGAAATGCGTTGAAGATAAACGGTGTTGAAATCGCGCTTTCAGAGGCGGCTGACGCATGGAAGAAGCCGCTTGAAAAGGTATTCCCGACAAAGGCAGGACACTTTACAGAGGAGCCGCAGACCTACAGCTACGACAAGAGAAATATTACAGTTGCGACAGAAAAGTTTGCAAAGCCGAGAATATTCATTCCTGTATTCCCGGGTACAAACTGCGAATATGACACAGCGAGAGTATTTGAAAAGGCAGGCGGTGTTGCAGACGTATTCGTTGTAAGAAATCTGACAGGTGACGACGTTGTTTACTCAATGAAGGAAATGGAAAAGAGAATTAATAACTCACAGATAGTTATGATTCCGGGCGGATTTTCCGGCGGTGACGAGCCGGAGGGCAGCGGTAAATTTATCGCGACAGCATTCCGCAATCCGCTTGTAAAGGATGCGGTTATGAATATGCTTAAAAACCGCGACGGTCTGATGCTTGGTATCTGTAACGGCTTTCAGGCGCTTATAAAGCTTGGACTTGTGCCATACGGCGAAATCCGTGACCTTGACGATAATTCACCAACGCTTACATTCAACACAATCGGCAGACACGTTTCATGTATGGCAAGAACAAGAATTGCGTCAAACAAGTCACCGTGGCTTGCAAACGTGAACACTGGTGATGTACACACAATAGCTCTTTCACATGGTGAGGGACGCTTTATCGCATCACCCGAGCAGGTGGCGGAGCTTGCGGCAAACGGACAGATTGCAACGCAGTATGTAAACCTTGAGGACAAGGCAACATACGATATAGACTGGAATCCGAACGGCTCGGTATCTGCCATTGAGGGTATAACAAGTCCTGACGGCAGAGTGCTTGGCAAGATGGGACACAGCGAACGTATCGGCGAAAACATAGCATTCAATGTTCCGGGTAATAAGGATCAGAAGCTGTTTGAAGCAGGCGTTAAGTATTTTAAATAATAAAGAAACATCTGACAGGCTGTGACACGAGTCGCAGCCTGTTTTGACAATAGGGGTATGTTATATGAAACCGAGATTAGGAGTAGTTTTTCCGCAGATTACGGACGAAGAAATATGTAATCTGAAAGTTGAAAAAATAAGCGTTTCAAAAAACAGAAGAAAAGTAAAAATCCTTTTAGGCTCTGACACCTCCGCATATCAGTCGGCAAAGGTGGAGAGCGCTGTGAAAAAGGCGTGTAACCTTACCGAGGTAATTGTAAAGGTTGATGAAAACATAAAAAAGCAGGACAGAAATGTCATGGTGTACGAGATTGAAAAAGGACATGAAAATGACGTGATGTCAGGCTTTTCGGGGCCGAAGTATGTCGGCAAGGCGAACGTGTCGGATATGCTTTACGGCAGACCGATTAAGGACAATATAATTTCAATCAAATCCATCAACGATAATTCGGGCAGAGTGGTATTTTCGGGAAAGGTGTTTTTTGTTGACGAGCGTGAAATAACGTCAAAAAAGACGGGCAAGGTATTTCACCTTATAACAATGGATATAACCGACAACGAGGACTCCATATCCGCGAAAATGTTTGTGACGAAAACAGATGATGATGCGCCCTTTAACAAGCTGTTTTCGACTATAAAGAAAGGCGTAAAGGGTGGAGGCATATATGTTGTAGCGCGAGGAAAGGCGCAGTTTGACCAGTACGCGGGCGAAACTATTGTAATGCTTAACGACATTGCACAGATTGAAAAGCCGCCTGTAAGACAGGATAATGCAAAGGAAAAGCGCGTGGAGCTG
>CAMCPC010000267.1 GCA_945876665.1 uncultured Oscillospiraceae bacterium | reverse complement strand
TTAATTATTTCCATTTTATATCTCTCCTTTAAACGTTACAAACTCCGCCTTTTCCTCAAATTGCTCTGACTTGCCGCATACGGCATATTTGTATCCGTCGTTAAAATCATATTCCTTAAAGTAATATTCTTCTTGACTCACATTCTGTAAAACCGATATTTTATCCTTATTTATATCTATGCAAAAGCTGTTCATTCCCGGCGCCATACCAAGTCCTGTTGCCTTTACAAAGCTTTCTTTAAGCGTCCAAAGTCTGAAAAACATATTACGTTTTTCCTCGTCCGTCCGCTCTTTTGTAATCATTTCATATTCCGCGCCGTGGAAAAACCGCTTTGCGATTTCAAGGTCAATATCGGTAATTTTTTCAGTATCACAGCCAATTTCCATATCAGAAACAGCACACATAACCGTATTTTCAGAATGTGACAGATTGAAAAATATCTCCTTATCCTTTATGTACGGCTTACCGTTTTTGCCGTATTCAAGGGCAAAATCACTTATTCCCCTGTCGGAAAGCGCTTTTTTAAGCAGGGCTTCAGCCGCAAGAGAAAGCATTTTGTCCTTTCTGAAAATCAGCTTATCTGTTTTTTCGCGCCTCATGCGGGAGGCTGCATTATACAGCCTCCCGAACAGTATGTCGTCCTTTAATTCCTCTGTCCGCGCAATATATATCTTATTCATTCCTTACCTCCAAGGCTGAAAGAAATTTTCGGTCAGCAAGTATTATATATCTCACACATTTTCAGATAAAATCAAAATCAGCCTGCCTAACTATCTGTCCTTTATCCGTGCGGAATACGCCGCCAGCCAGATACGCAGCACTAACGACACAATCACCAACATTTCCTTAAACTCCGGCTTTTCGAGTCAAAGCACCTTTAACCGCGCGTTTAAGCGAATTTACTGCATGACTCCGCGTGAATATAAGGAAAATATCGGTGATCTGTATAAATATGATAAATAGCAAATACCACGCTATATCACAACGAGCAAAAACCCCAGAGGGCATTAAATCCTCTGAGGTTTTTCTTGTTATATTAACGTGTCTGTTAGATTTCCTCAAGCAGCTTATCAAGCTCTGCGGAAATTGCTTCCTTGTCAAGATTCCTTCCTATAAATACAAGCTTAATCATTCTGTCGCCCGCTTTTTCGTCCCAATCCTTCATAATGGACGGGTCCTCTTTAATGAACTGCTCAAGCTGTTTTTTCGGCGCAGAGGCAAGCCATCTGCCGTTCTCGTATACCTGAACCTGCTTGCCCGCCTGCTCGAATACGAATGACATATCATTGTCTGCGCTCAGCCATATGATACCCTTACCTCTGATAACGTTGGCAGGGAATCTTTCGTTCGCCCAGTTTCTTATCTTGTCCAGATTGAACGGTTTACGGCGGTAGTAAACAAATGAGCCGATACCGTATTCCTCTGCCTCGCCGTGGTCGTGGTCATGATGGTGGTGATGATGATGTCCGTGGTCATGGTCGTGATGGTGTTCATGGTGATGTTCATGCTCATGGTCGTCATGGTCATGATGATGTTCATGCTCGTGGTCGTCATGGTCGTGGTGATGTTCATGCTCGTGGTCATCATCTTCCTCTTTTTCAAACTCAGCTATCCAGCCCGCCGAGGAATATGTTTCCTCCAGATCAAACTGCTTTGTGTCAAGGACGTCCTTCAAATCAACCTTTGCATAGTTTGTTTCAATAATCTTTGCCTTTGGCTGAAGCGCCTTTACAACGGCTCTTACCTTGTCAAGGTCTTCTTTTGAAACCTCATCAACCTTGTTTATAACAATAGTTGAGCAGAACTCAATCTGCTGAATTAAAAGATTTTCAATATCCTCCTCGTCAACATCGCCCATAAGCTTATCACCGCCCGCAAACTCGTCCACAAGACGCAGCGCGTCAACAACGGTAACAACGCAGTCCAAACGCACAATCGGAGGAACATCGCTGTCCGGAACAGAACCGTCCATCATTGAAATCGTCTGAACAATCGGCAGCGGCTCACAAATTCCGCTCGCCTCAATCAGTATATAGTCAAACTTACCCGATTGCGCCAGCTCCGCAATCTGCTTCATAAGGTCAACCTTAAGAGTACAGCAGATACAGCCGTTCGTCAGCGGCACAAGGCTCGCGTCCTCCTCCTGAACAATGCCGCCCTTCTGAATAAGCGACGAGTCAATATTAACCTCGCCGATGTCATTTACGATTACGGCAACCTTATAACCCTGCTGATTGGACAGAATATGGTTCATCAATGTGGTTTTACCTGCCCCGAGATAACCCGTCAATAGTGTAATTGGTATTTTTTTCATTCACAAAGCCTTCTTTCTTTATTCTGATATGATATTTTATCACATTTGGCTTTAAATTACAACTGCAAAGCGTAATTTGTTATTCGCTCAGAAAATCAGCAACCTCCGCCACTACCTTATCAAGCGAAAACGTATCAAGTCCGTGCGTTTCGTTCTCAATAAAGTCAATCGTCACATTATCCATACATTCACCATATCTCTTTGAGCCTATAACGCCTACAGCTTCATCCTTTGTGCCGTGGATTATCAGTGTTTTGCCCTCAAACATTGATGTGGTGTCATATATCGGCAGAGTTCTTGCAACTCTGAAATACAGTCCTCCGAGATGAAAACGCTTCCTTTCGGTATTAACCATTTCGATATATTCCGGCACCTTGTATTTGTCATAGGGTATTCCGAAACAGGAGCCTTTTTGAGCATCGTCCTTAATCGTCGCCGCCGGTGCAAGCATCACAAGCCTTG
>CAMCPC010000266.1 GCA_945876665.1 uncultured Oscillospiraceae bacterium | reverse complement strand
TCCATATTGCTTACAGGTATGAAGTTCAGTTTTTTACGTACTTCCTGCGGTACGTCGTCTATATCCGGCTTGTTTTCCTCCGGTATTATTATATCAGTTATTCCCGCACGAAATGCCGCAAGGGATTTTTCCTTAAGTCCGCCTATTGGCAGCACGCGTCCGCGAAGCGTTATTTCGCCTGTCATTGCAATGTCGTTTCTGACAGGGTTCTTTGTCAGTGCCGACACAACAGCCGTTGCCATTGTAATACCGGCTGACGGGCCGTCCTTTGGTACTGCTCCCTCGGGTACGTGAATATGTATATCCTTTGTCTTGTGGAAATTCTCACTTATGCCGAGTGTTTTTGAGTTGGCGCGTATGTAGCTTATAGCCGCCATTGCGCTTTCCTTCATTACGTCACCAAGCTTGCCCGTAAGCTCCACCTTGCCTGTTCCCGACATTACGTTTACCTCGATTGACAGTGTTTCGCCGCCCACCGATGTCCACGCAAGCCCTCGCGCTATGCCGATTTCGTCCTGCTCGTTCATCAAATCAAAATGATAACGCTCCTTGCCCAGATAATCGGCAAGGTTCTTTTCCGTTATTTTAATTGACTTTTTACGTGTTTCAAGCAGCTGCTTCGCCGCCTTACGGCAGATTTTGCCTATCTGCTGTTCAAGCTTTCTTACTCCCGCTTCCCTTGTGTAATGCTCAATTATTGACTTTATTGCACTGTCTGCAATGCTTATCTGACCTTCCTCAAGTCCGTTATTCTTTACAGCTTTTTTCACAAGATAATCCTTTGCAATATGGAATTTTTCATTGCTTGTGTATCCCGAAAGCTCGATTATCTCCATTCTGTCAAGAAGCGGCTGCGAAACGGTATCAAGCGTATTTGCAGTCGTGATAAACAGCACCTGTGATAAATCAAACGGTACTTCTATGTAATGGTCGCGGAATGTGGCATTCTGCTCATAGTCAAGCACCTCCAAAAGCGCCGCTGACGGGTCACCCTTGTAGTCCACGCCCATTTTGTCTATCTCGTCAAGGAGAATAAGCGGATTTTTGGTCTTTGCCTCTTTCATTGCCGCCATAATTCTGCCTTCCATTGCTCCGATATACGTTTTTCTGTGTCCTCTTATGTCCGACTCGTCATGTATACCGCCCAAAGAAATGCGCACATACTTTCTGCCGAGAGAACGCGCGATTGACTTTGCAACTGACGTTTTACCCACTCCCGGAGGACCTGCAAAACACAATATAGTGCCGTTTTTGCCCTTTGTCATCTGTCTTACTGCAAGATATTCAAGCACTCTTTCCTTGACCTTTTCAAGTCCGTAATGGTCTTCATTAAGGATTTCCTCCGCCTTTGCTATATCAAAGCTTTCCTTTGACTGCTTATTCCACGGCATTTCAAGCACCGTATCAAGATAATTTCTTACCACAGAGCTTTCAGATGATGACGGCGGCATCTTCAGGAAGCGGTCTACCTCCTTTAAAAGCTTTTCCTTTGTTTCCTTAGTCGTTTTCAGCTTATTTATCTTTTTGGTGTATTCTTCCGCCTCTGCCTTGATACCGTCACTGTCGCCCAGTTCGTCCTGTATCACGCGAAGCTGCTCGCGCAGATAGTATTCACGTTGATTTTTATCAATGCGTTCCTTTACCCTCTGCGCTATCTGACGTTCTATTTTCAGCACCTCAAACTGATTCTGAATGGCTACTATAAGCCTTTCAATACGGCTGTACACGTCAAACTCGGACAGAATATCCTGTCTTGTTTCCACGTCCAGCTCAACACCTGCCGCTATTACATCACAAAGCTTCCCAAGCTCCTCTATCGCCATTACGTGCATAAAATCATCCGCCGTCAGCTTAGGATTCTGCGAAAAATACTCCTCATACGTCTTTTTCAAGCGTCTTTCATACGCTGCCTTTATCGGAGTATTATCGTCATACATTTCATCATATTCAATTATTCCCGCCTTTAGAAAATCATTTTCGGGCGCTTCGTCATCAATTATTCCGCGTTTGAGTCCCGTAACAATAACACGCGTGATACCGCCCGGCATACGCATTATCTGCTTAATAATTGCCACAGTTCCTATTTCATATATATCCTCAAAGGAGGGTTTTTCCGTGTTTATATCCTTCTGCGCCGCAAGGAATATCACTGAATTGTCTGCCATGGCGGCTTCAAGTGCCTTTACTGACATGTCCCTTGCCGCGTCAAAATTCAGCGTCATATGCGGAAACAATACCATTCCTCGCATAGGCACTACGGGCATATATCTTATTTCCTTTTCCAAGTAAACTCACCTCAACAGTAATATCTTCATTATAATATTACTATTATATAATCTTTTCATCTGTTTTTCAACTGTTTTTTTCTTTTGGCTTAATAACCGATATGTCAATTATCTTTTCGTCACCGTCAAAATACATTCCGTTGGTGTAATGACAAGCATTAAGTGTCCATGCCGCGTCATTGGTCGTTATGCAGTTTCTGCTGTCAAGACAAACGATATTTTTCGCCATTTGCAGTATTTTCACTGCATCGCGCCCATTTTTCGCATACTGTGATATAAGATGTACCGCGCCGTCGTCCATTGCTATATTAAGACGTTCCTTTGCGCCGCAGATTATTTTTTCTATGCTTTCCTTTGACAGCGGATTAAAATATATTTCCACACACCTTGAGCGTATCGCTTCGGGGATTTCTTCACATTTTCTTGTGGTCGCGCCTATAAGGCGAAAATCGGCAGGTATGCCGTTTTGGAACACGTCATGGATATATGTGGGTA
>CAMCPC010000265.1 GCA_945876665.1 uncultured Oscillospiraceae bacterium | reverse complement strand
GCTCGCGTAGGAGCGCGCTGTTAAACTCCTTTGAAAACGGTCCCTGCATACATATTATCCGCTTTGGCTCAAACCCCGCGTCAAGGCATAGTCTTAATGACTCCTCCGATGGCAGCACGCGCGCAAAAGCTCTATCACAAAGCGGCGCAAACTCCGCGATTTCCTTTGAGCCTGTTGTTATAAGAATATTACCTTTTGTGTCCGCAAGATAATCTACTGCCTGTCTGACATTTGCAAAGCATTTTCCATAAATGTCGGCTTCGCCGACGTCCTCGCGTACCACGCGGATATATCTGCATCCGCAGGACGCTTTTATATTTTCCGTCACCTTGTCCGCATAGGGGTGCGTCGCGTCCACAACGATTTTTGCACTACTTTCCTCAAAAAACACTTTCATTTCTTCGGCGGTCATTCTTCCCACACGCACATTTTCATTGCCGAGAATCCCCGCGCCGTATTCCGTTGCCACACATACAATGTGACTTATGTTTTTTGCTGAAAGAAAATCGGCGATTTTGTGTCCCTCGTCCGTTCCGCCGAACAGTATAACATCATACATTTTTATATCCTCTTGGTGTTACCATTTTTCCTTTTATTTCCCTTGTCTGCGAATTACCTATAAACACGGTTGTAAACATATCCGCCTGATAATCACGCAGTTCTCCCAAGGTCATAACAGTATATTCCTCGCCGTCACGTCCGATATTTTTCGCTGCGGCACACACAGTTTTAGTGTCCCTGCATTTAAGAATTATATCACATGCCTTTTGCAGATAGTCGCGGCGCTTTTTGCTTGACGGATTGTACAGACAAATTGCAAAATCACCGATTGCCGCACATTCAAGCCGCTTTTCGATTTTTTCCCAAGGTGTGAGCAGGTCGCTAAGGCTTATTACCGCGAAATCGTGTCCAAGCGGCGCTCCCACAAGCGCACCGCCGCTTAGCATTGCGGAAACTCCCGCCACAACGCATACATCAATATCCTCAAATTCAGCAGCGACCTCATGCACAAGCGAAGCCATGCCGTAAACTCCCGCGTCACCGCTGCATATAACGGCAACCTTTCTACCCTGCGCCGCCATTTCCACCGCCTTTTCGCAGCGTTCTCTCTCCTGTTTCATTGCAGAGGTAAAATACTCCTTATCGGGCAACAGCTTTTTCACCAGATCCGCATAGACCGTATACCCAACAATTACGTCCGAATTTTCAAGGACTTTTCTCGCCTCGTATGTCATGCCGTCCGCGCTGCCCGCGCCTATTCCAACAACGTATATCTTCATTTAATTCCCTTTCAAAAAATCTATTTCTGTTTCAAGTTTTCCCAGCGCAAGCGCCGTTCCGTTAAGCGCTGTTTTGCGCTCTGTAAGCACCGCGCCCGCAGCGCATACGGCGCGCTCGCACACGTTATCAACGCCCACCGTTTTCTTCACAAATTCAGATGAGGTAAATTTCCCGTCCACCTCTTTCAGCAGCTCCGCCGAAAAGGTCAAAAGCGGCAAATCATACTTTTCACAAAAATCCACTATGCCCTGCTCGTCCTTTTTTATATCCACTGTCGCAACGGCAAAAAGCGAATTGACCGATACGGAATTTACCTTCAGAAACGCAAGTATGCTTTCCTCAACATTTTCACAATTCTTTTTGCAGCCGATACCAAGCACCACATTTTTGGGTTTTAAATTAAGCGTAATGCGAAACGGCTTTTTGTCCTCATCACTTATACAAATTCCAACTTCGGCAGTATCTGTAAAGCAGTCGGGAATATTTTTCAGCTCATAATCTGTATACAAGCCTATTTTCTGTCCCTCAAGAACACGCGAGGATATTTCCTTGATCAGTTTAGTGTCCCCAATATGCAGATTGTTTTTCACCGCAAATGTGTCAACAGAAAATTTGTCATTAATATCCGTTGCCGTAGTAATAACGGCAGTGCCGTTTGTCAGCGCCGCAATTTTCTTTGCCAAATCATTTGCGCCGCCGATATGTCCCGACAAAACAGGTATTGCAAAATTGCCCTTTTCGTCCACGACCACAACGGCAGGATCTTTTGATTTATCCTTAATGTAAGGCGCGACCGCACGCACGGCAATACCGCACGCACCCACAAAAATAAGCGCATTGTATTTTTTGAAAATATCCTTTACAAGTCCCGAAAGATTATCAAAATCCTCCAGTCCGTCAGTGTGGTGCTTTGAAATTATATATCCCCTTGCGCCAAATTCACGCACAAGCATTTTTACAATTTTACCGCCGTTTTTTGTAAACGCTATTGCCGCAATTTTCATTCCTCTACTCCCTTTCGGAACTCCGTTGTAAACGTCTTATCATATAGCTTTGACAGCGAATAATCATCACCCAAAAAATCTCCCACCGTAATAAGCGCAGTCTTTTTTATGCCATTCTTCTCCGCCGTTTCATTTAGTGTCCCCACAGTACAACGCATTACCTTTTCATCGGGCCATGTCGCCTTATACACAATCGCTGCAGGAGTGTCCGCACTGTAACCGCCTGCTATTAATTCCGCTGACAATTCCTCTAACATTCCCGTTGAAAGAAATATAACCATTGTGGAATTGTGACTTGCCAGAAGCCGTATTTTTTCCTTTTCGGGTACAGGCGTTCTGCCCTCCATGCGTGTGATTATGACGGTCTGCGACACATCGGGCAGAGTATACTCTGCCTTAAGCGCAGCCGCCGCTCCGCAAAAGGAGCTTACACCCGGACACACGTCATACTCAATCCCAAGTTCATTAAGTCTGTCCATCTGCTCGCGGATTGCGCCGT
>CAMCPC010000264.1 GCA_945876665.1 uncultured Oscillospiraceae bacterium | reverse complement strand
CGGACAGCTCATCCTCACCGATAACAGACGCAAGGCTCTTTGCGTCCTCAACCTTTGAATACGCCGCGAAAAGCTGGTTTGCCAAGTCGGGGTGATCCTCTCTTGTAAATCCCTCGCCTATACCGTCCTTCATCAGACGCGACAGCGACGGCAGTATTGCAACAGGCGGATAAACTCCCTTAAGGCTTAGATCTCTGCCCAGAACTATCTGTCCTTCCGTAATATATCCCGTAAGGTCGGGAATCGGGTGGGTAATATCGTCATTGGGCATTGTAAGGATAGGCACCTGCGTAACAGAGCCTTTTGCGTCCTTTATAATACCTGCGCGTTCATAAAGCGAAGCAAGGTCGGAATACAAATATCCCGGAAAACCCTTTCTTGACGGAATCTCACCCTTTGACGAGGAAACCTCACGCAGCGCCTCTGCGTATGATGTCATATCCGTAAGAATTACAAGCACGTGCATATCGTGCTTAAAGGCAAGATATTCCGCCGCTGTAAGCGCACAGCGCGGCGTTATAATTCTTTCAACGACAGGGTCGTTTGAAAGATTAAGGAACATTACAACCTTACCCAGCACGCCGCTTTCCTCAAATGACTTCTTGAAATAGTTTGCAACGTCATGCTTAACGCCCATTGCCGCGAACACGATAGCGAACTTTTCGCCGTTTTCGTCGTCCGCGTCAACCACCTTTGCCTGTCTTGCAATCTGTACCGCTAAATCGTCATGGGGCATACCGTCGCCCGAAAAGATAGGAAGCTTCTGACCTCTTATCAGCGTTGCAAGACAGTCGATTGACGAAATACCTGTCTGAATGAAGTTATTCGGATATTCACGGGAAACGGGGTTTATCGGCTGTCCGTTTACGTCTCGCACCTCGTCCGCGAAGTAGTCGCCCAGACCGTCTATCGGTCTGCCGACACCGTCAAGCGTTCTGCCGAGCATTTCCTTTGAAAGCGGCAAACGCATTGGCTCGCCCATAAATTTTGTCTTTGTATTTGTAAGCGACAGGTTTGATGTACCCTCAAATACCTGTATAACCGCTTTATCACCTGAAATCTCAATAACACGTCCGATTCTCTTTTCGCCGCTGTCCAGAGTAACCGTCACCATTTCCTCATAAAATGCGTCGTTTACTCCGTCAATAACCGCCAAAGGACCCTGAATATTATTAAGACCCATATATTCTATTGCCATATTTTATCCATCTCCTTTAGCTCTCACGGTCATAAATCAACTTGTCAAAGGTTTCGTTTATTTTTCTCTCAAGTTCATGGAACGGAGCGTCTATGTCCTTATTTCCAATGGTGTACTTGATTCTGATGATGTCCTCGGCAATACCGCTTTCGCTGACCTTTGAAAGCACTATTCCCTTTTCCACGCACTGTCTTATTCTCTTGTCGAACAGCAAAATCACGTCCATCATTCTGTTCTGCTTTTCAAGCGGAACATAGGTATCATCCGCGTGGAATGCGTTCTGCTGTAAAAATCCCACTCTGATTGTCTTTGCAACCTCAAGCGTAGCCTTCTGACTGTCGGGCAGGACGTCCGCGCCGATGAGCTTGACTATCTCCATCAGACTGCTTTCCTCCTGTAATATTGCCATCATTTTATTTCTCTTTTCTATAAAGTCAGGAGCAACATTTGAATTATACCAGTCTGTAAGCTCATCAATATACTCACTGTAACTATTCAGCCAATGAATAGCCGGATAATGACGTGAATACGCAAGCGACTTATCAAGCGCCCAGAAGCAGCGGATAAAACGCTTTGTGTTCTGTGTTACAGGCTCGGAGAAGTCACCGCCCTGTGGTGATACCGCGCCGATAATTGACACAGAGCCCTCGCTGCCGTTAAGGTTTGTTACATAGCCTGCTCTTTCATAGAACGCTGAAAGTCTTGACGCAAGATATGCCGGAAAGCCCTCCTCGGCAGGCATTTCCTCAAGACGTCCTGATATTTCACGAAGCGCCTCCGCCCAACGCGAGGTTGAGTCTGCCATAA
This sequence comes from uncultured Oscillospiraceae bacterium, assembly GCA_945876665.1. GTDB lineage: Bacteria > Bacillota > Clostridia > UBA1381 > UBA1381 > Hominilimicola. Next base: position 780 of record CAMCPC010000264.1, on the reverse strand, counting down.
GTGCAACATCATAACCCATGTCACGGTAATACTCCGCAATGGTTACGCCTGTGTATATGCTTGCCTCACGGGCTGCAACGGGCATATTTGATGTGTTGGCAATAAGCATTGTTCTGTCAAGCAGCGGTCTTTGTGACTTCGGGTCGATAAGCTCCGAAAACTCGTCAAGAACCTGCGTCATCTCGTTGCCGCGCTCGCCGCAGCCGATATACACGATAATATCAGCGTCGCACCACTTTGCAAGCTGATGCTGCGTCATTGTCTTACCTGTTCCGAAACCGCCCGGAATTGCCGCCGCGCCGCCCTTTGCAAGCGGAAACATTGCGTCAATAACTCTCTGACCTGTCACAAGCGGCTTTGAAATAGGCTGACGCTGCGTGTACGGTCTTGCCTGCTTAATAGGCCACTTCTGCTTCATTGTAATATCGACTGTTTCCTCGCTGCATCTTACCCTTGCGATAGTGTCCACAATTGTGTAATTGCCGTTTGTTGCAATCCATTCTATCTTGCCTTTGATATTCGGCGGAATCATTATTCTGTGTTCTATAAGGCTCGTTTCCTGCGTAACGGCGATTATATCGCCGCCTGTAACGTAGTCGCCCACGCTCGCCTTAAATTCCACATTCCATGTCTTTTTTTCGTCAAGATTGTTTACCTTTACTCCGCGTTCTATAAACGAACCCGAAAGATTTCTTATATCCTTAAGCGGTCTTTCGATACCATCGAAAATATCCGACAGTATGCCCGGCGCAAGCGTTATGGAAAGCGGTCCGCCTGTGC
>CAMCPC010000263.1 GCA_945876665.1 uncultured Oscillospiraceae bacterium | reverse complement strand
GTGTCCCTCCTTTTTTATAAGTATATCACATTTTTGCAGGGGACACTAAAACATTTTGATTACATTTTAAAGACAAGTTGGTAATAAACACGTCTTAAGCGGAATATTTATATTTTACGATAACTAAGGAGGGTGCAGACATGGAAATCTACCACAACAAAACCATTAAGGAAACAGCCGAAGCTCTTGAAACAGACATCAAAACAGGTCTTACAACGGAGGAGGCAAAACGTCGGCTTGGCGCGTACGGCAAAAATGAGCTTGTACACAAGAAAAAGAAAAACATATTTATAAAATTCCTTGAGCAGTTCAATGATTTTATGATAATAATACTCCTTGCCGCCGCGGCAATATCGTTTGTCACGTCAATAATGCAGGGCAGCGCGGACATTACGGAGCCTGTGATAATACTTGCCATAGTGGTGCTTAACGCGCTGTTGGGTGTTATTCAGGAAAAGAGGGCGGAAAAGAGCCTTGAAGAGTTAAAAAAGCTATCCTCGCCCCACGCGTGCGTATTAAGGAGCGGCAACGCGCTTAATATAAATGCCGCAAACGTTGTACCGGGCGACATACTTATAATTTCCGCGGGCGACCTTGTAGCGGCGGACTGCCGCCTTATAAGTGCGAACAACCTTACAATAGACGAATCCTCGCTGACAGGCGAAAGCATGAGCAGTGAAAAGGAAGCGGACATTGTTCTTGACGAATTTGCGCCGCTTGGGGACAGGAAAAACATTATTCTCGCCTCCACCTCCGTAACATGCGGAAAAGGTACGGCGATAGTAACAGGCACAGGAATGAACACTGAAGTGGGACATATTGCGAATATGCTTCTTACAGATGAAACGGAGCAGACGCCGCTGCAGAAAAAGCTTGCAGACACTGGCAAGACACTTGGCATTGCGGCGCTGTTTATCTGCCTTGTGATATTTATTGTGGGGCTGTTTCAGCATCTGCCTCCCTTTGATATGTTTATGACAGCGGTTTCGCTTGCTGTTGCGGCAATACCCGAGGGACTTCCCGCTATTGTCACAATAATGCTTGCCATAGGCGTAATGCGTATGTCCAAGCATAATGCCATTGTGCGAAATCTGCCATCAGTTGAAACACTCGGCAGCGCGTCCGTCATATGCTCCGACAAAACAGGCACTCTCACGCAGAACAAAATGACCGTTACCACTGTATACACACAGGACGTGAAAATGCTCTACCGACTGTGTATGATGTGCTGTGACAATGATGAGGGACACAAAAGTCCCACAGAAAGCGCGTTGATTGACGCTGCAAAAAAGCAAGGCTTTGATAAAGAATCACTTGATAAAAAATACAGACGTATTGACGAAATCCCGTTTGACTCCACAAGAAAGCGCATGACGACAATGCACCGCGACATAAAGGGCTACAAGACAATCGTAAAGGGCGCGGTAGAATTTGTGCTTCCGCTTTGCAAGAGTATGTATAACGGTCAGAAGGTCGTTACACTTTCAACACAGGGCAGAAAGAAAATAATTTCCGAAAATTCAAAAATGACTGCCGAGGGACTAAGAGTAATTGCAGTGTGCTACCGTGACGATTATCTGAAAGCGCCGATAAATGAGGACAATATGATATTTATCGGTCTTGTCGGAATTGAGGACCCGCCGCGTCCCGAGGCGGCAGACGCTGTTGCAAGGTGCAAAAAAGCCGGAATACGTCCCGTTATGATAACGGGCGACCATGCCGGAACGGCGCTTTCCATCGCAAGACGTATAGGAATTGCCAACGGCACAGGTGAAGTAATGACAGGCGAAACACTTGAAAAAATCTCCGACAATGAGCTTGCGCGTACTATAAACCGCTACAGCGTTTTTGCGCGCGTCACACCGAGTCACAAGATGAAGATTGTAAAGGCACTCAAGGCAAACGGTGAGATAGTCGCCATGACAGGCGACGGCGTAAATGACGCGCCCGCGCTCAGTGCCGCTGACATTGGGTGCAGCATGGGTATTACAGGCACGGACGTGGCAAAGTCCGCATCGGACATGGTGCTTACGGACGACAATTTCGCTACGATTGTATATGCAGTACGTGAGGGCAGAAGTATTTTTGCGAACATAAAAAAGGCGGTGCAATTTCTTTTGTCAAGCAATATCGGAGAAATACTTACAGTATTTTCAGGTATAATGTTCGGCTGGTCATCACCGCTTACGGCAATACAGCTTTTATGGGTAAACCTTGTTACCGACTCGCTCCCTGCAATTGCTTTGGGACTTGACACGCCCGAAAAGGACATAATGGAAAAGAAACCGCGTTCACCGAAAAAGGGACTTTTCGCCGATGGTTTATGGGCAGCGATAATTTTTGAAGGTCTTATGATAGGCGCGCTGGCACTGCTTGCATTTTCAATCGGAGTAAACGTACTCGGCAATCTCACAACAGGCAGAACAATGGCATTTGCCGTGCTTAGTATTTCTCAGCTTGTACACGCATTCAATATGCGCAGCGAACATTCCGTTTTCAGGGCAGGCTTATTTAAAAATCCCTACCTCGTTCTGTCGCTCATTGCATGACTTATGCTTGAAGTATCCGTAATTTCAATACCGAAGCTTGCCGTTATTTTCGGCGTTGTTCCACTCGGATTTGTAGGCTGGGGTATTGTGGCGGCGCTTTCGGTTATGCCCCTTGTAATTGTTGAGCTTCAAAAGAAGGTAACAAGCCTGATACACATTGACAGACATCAAAGCAAATGATATACTTATAGTATATAAATTATTGTTTACATTCTTCTTTTTGCGTCAAAAAGAAGCAAAAACCCC
>CAMCPC010000262.1 GCA_945876665.1 uncultured Oscillospiraceae bacterium | reverse complement strand
GTAGACAATATGATATATTCACAGGATATAAACAAAATATGCGCGGTGTGCCAGAAGGCGCATAAGCGCAGTGACGAGGAAATGTACTGCGACATAAAAAAGCAAGCCGTGCCGATAAACGGCGAGGCTTGCGAAAAGTTCAGCTATGACATTTTAAAGCGCCATGTTAGGCGTATGCGAAAAATTAAAACAGATTTCAAACCGGAGGATTTTGCTCTTTAGCATTATCCTCCTTACTCTTTTATCAGGCTTTCTTTCGGCATATCCTTGGAAGGGTCATTGAAGCCGAGTATGAGCTTGTTTACTGAAACATTAAGAACAATAGCCATTCTTGATAATATTTCGTGATCAGGATTGGAAATGTCATTTTCATACTTTGTAACTGTAGAAACTGAAATACCTGCTCTTTCGGCAAGCTCCTTTTTAGTAAGTCCTGCTCTTTTCCTGTAAATCATAAGTCTTTCGCCTATTGTCAGAATTTCCATAATATCACCTCTGTTTTGTCTTTTGTGTAATCGCGTCTGAAATATCCGCAAATTCCTGTAATGACAGTGTTTCTCCGCGCCGTGACGGTGTTATGCCTATACCTTCAAGCAGAGTGGACATTTCCTCCTTCGGGAACGAAAAATTGGAGCAAAGGCAGTTTAAAAGCGTCTTTCTGCGCTGTGAAAATGCCGCCTTTACCACTCTGAAAAACATTTTTTCGTCTGTTACATGAACGGCAGGATTTTCGCGTATTTTTAACCTCAATACAGCGCTGTCCACCTTTGGCGGCGGAACAAATAATGATGCCGGCACATTTGTCACCACGGACGGCTCTGTGTAATATTGGCAAAGCACCGTTATCGCGCCGTAGTCCTTTGAGGACGGCTTCGCCGCCATGCGAAGTGCAACCTCTTTCTGCACCATTACAACAATGTTTTTAAGGGGGAGCTTTTCCTCAAGAAGCTTTGTTATTATCGGCGTTGTGATGTAATAGGGGAGATTTGCGGCAATGCTTACCTTTTCATTGCCAAATTCCTCCTGTATCAGCTTGTGAAGGTCAAGCTTTAAAATATCGGCATTTACAATTTTTACGTTGTCATAGTCCGCTAAGGTATACTCGAGAACGTCAATAAGCCGTTCGTCAATCTCGATAGTTACGACCTTGTCGCTGTTCTTTGCAAGCTCCGAAGTGAGAACTCCGAATCCCGGACCTACCTCAATAACGCCGCTGTCGATCTCGGCAGAGTCAACTATTTCCTCTAAGACATTTTGCGACGTCAGAAAGTTCTGTCCCAACCCTTTTTTGAACGTAAATCCGAATTTTTCCTGTATGCTCCGTATGGTGCGTGGTGAAGTTAAATCCATTTCTAATTCCCCTTGCTTTTTCTATATAATAATTGTACCATAAAGTATTATATTTAGTCAACAATTACATCAGATGTTCGATAAGCGTTTTTGTGCCGATGAGTATGAGGATAATTCCGCCTGCTGTTTCGGCTTTTGTGCCGAGGAAATCACCGAAGCGTCTGCCGATAAACATACCGCAAAATGAGAAAATGAATGCCGTAACACCGATAACGGCTGACGATAAAATTATAGGCGTGTCAACGGCGGCAAGCGTCACTCCTGCCGCAAGCGCGTCAATGCTTGTTGCGATTGCCATTAAAAGTAGCGTGGAATGTTTCAGCGGATTTTTCGGTATTTCATGCTCACCGCGCGATTCGATTATCATTCTGACGCCGAGAAAGGACAGCAGAATAAACGCAATCCAATGGTCAGCGCTTTCGATATAATCAGCGGTAAAGCTTGAAAGAAAATTGCCTATGCAGGGCATTAAGAATTGAAATGTGCCGAAATACAAGCCGATTTTAAACGCGTCCCTTATACGCATATGTTTAACAATCATGCCGTCGGTAACGGCAACGGAAAAAGCGTCCATCGCAAGTGCGATTGCGAGAAAAACAATTGAAAATACACCCATTGTCCAAATCCTCCTTCGTAAAATATATGCGGCGGAGGCATTTTTAATGTGAACTTTGTAATTTTTTCGCTTTGTGATTATTGAAACATGGGGAAATATATGATACAATGACATATATGGTTTACAGAGGCAAAGCAAAGCTTTGTGTAAAAGGAGAAGATAATAAATGATAGCGATTATAGATTACGGCGCGGGAAATCTGCACAGTGTAAAGAATGCGCTTGATTTCCTCGGCGCGGACAATATTGTCACGGGCAATAAGGAGGAAATTTTAAGCGCGGACAAGGTGATACTTCCGGGCGTGGGTGCGTTCGGTGATGCGATGAAGTGTCTTGAGGAACGCGGACTTGTTGAAACAGTTAAAGCAGTTGCCGAAAACGGTAAGCCGTTTTTAGGGATATGCTTGGGACTTCATCTGCTTTTTGAGGAAAGCGAGGAAAGTCCAAATGTAAAGGGACTTGGGATTTTTAAGGGAAAGATAGTTGAAATCCCCGACAACGGAAATCTTAAAATTCCGCACATGGGCTGGAACAATATCCGCATCACAAAGGACAGCAAAATCCTGAAAAATATCGGCAATGAGCCGTATGTGTATTTTGTTCATTCGTATTACGTTGAGGCGGAGGACGAAAGCGTTGTCAGCGCCTATACGGAATATGGACAAAGACTTGATATTGCCGTTGAGCAGGGCAATGTGTTTGCGACCCAGTTCCACCCCGAAAAGAGCGGTGATACAGGAATGGAGATTTTGAAGAATTTTATTGCACTATAGGATGTTAAATTATTGTTTATAGGCGTAACCGATGGCGTGCGTTCGTAGGGGCGGATATTA
>CAMCPC010000261.1 GCA_945876665.1 uncultured Oscillospiraceae bacterium | reverse complement strand
TGGGTAGGCGTTGAGCCTTGGGGCAAGAGATTTAAGGAGTTCGGTTTTGACGGTCTTATCAAGTGCGTGTTCAACGGCTTTGAAGCAAGACTTTGCGCAGGTGTTGACGCGGTTGAAACACACGAAATCAGACTTCACCCATACCTGTTCCCTGTAGGTCTTGGCGGCGCTCCGACATTCATGGAGGGCGGAAACCCGACTCTTGAAGCAAAGGGTTACTGGAAGAACGTAAGACGTGCGCTTCTTCGCGCTCCGATTGACAGAATCGGTCTTGGCGGTTATCTTTCACTGACAATTCCGTTCCCTGATTTTCAGGATTATATTGAAAAGATTTCGGACGAGTTCAGAGAAATTCGTGAATTCCACAAGGCAGGCAAGCCGTACGTATTGAAGCCGAGAGTGGCAGTGCTTTCTTTCTGGGGTTCGCTCCGTTCATGGACCTGCGGCGGTCACTACCACGAGCATCCGGAGCTTGACCTTATAAACGTTATCGAGGCTCTTGCGGGTATGCCGCTTGATGTTGACTTCATCAGCTTCGAGGATTTGAAGGAAAAGGGTCTTGACAATTATGACGTTGTTATAAATGCAGGCTTTGCGGGCAGTGCATGGTCAGGCGGAGATAAGTGGAAGGACGAAAAGGTTGTTTCAATGCTTACAGAATGGGTTGCAAAGGGCGGCGCGTTCATCGGCGTTAACGAGCCAAGTGCAGTAGACGGATATGATACATATTTCCGTATGTCACACGTTCTTGGCGTAAGCGAGGACACAGGTTCAAGACTTTGCCACGGCAAGTATACATTCGAGGTTGAAAACAACGGCGCGGTTGTTCAGGGCACAGCTATCGAGCCTAAGAGCAATATTTACCTTGCAGATGGTGAAACAAAGGTGCTTGAAGCTGCTGACGGTGTTCCGACTGTTACAATGCGTAAGTTCGGTAAGGGTACAGGCGTTTATATGTCAAGCTTTACTCACGGCGAGGTTAATAACAGAACACTTCTTAATCTTATCCTTGCAGCCGCAGGCGAAAGCACAGACCAGAAGTATCTGACAGACAACGTAAATACAGAGTGCTGCTATTATCCGGGCGCTAAACAGCTTGTTGTTATAAACAATGCCGATACAGAACAGACAACAACTGTTAAGACGGACGCAGGTGACAAGACCGTAACATTAAGCGCATTTGATACGGCAATTATTCAGTTATAATATGGATTTTTAAAGAAGCTGTCACAGGGCAGCTTCTTTTTGTGCGGTAAATTCCAATTACCTATTGAAAAATTCACGCATTTGCGTTATAATTATAAGATAAGGATAAGTAACGAAAGGATCTGTAATAAAATGGATTTAAAATTAAAGGATATAGAGCTTGCGGCAAAGCGCCTTGAGCCGACAATCCACAGAACAAAGATTGAATCATCAAAAACCTTCTCCGATATGACAGGAGGAGATATATATCTGAAATTTGAGAACCAGCAGAAAACGGGTTCATTTAAAATCAGAGGCGCGTCAAATAAAATTGCGGCGCTTGTTGAGAGGGGAGAAATCACCTCCGCAGTTGCGTCATCAGCAGGTAACCACGCGCAGGGCGTTGCATATGCGTCACACGTACACGGAATTCCGGCTACAATCGTAATGCCGAAGTCAACACCAATCGCCAAGGTAAGCGCCACAGAGGGCTACGGCGCAAAGGTCGTGCTTCACGGTGACTGCTATGACGACGCATATAAAAAGGCTGTTGAAATTCAGGAACAGGAGGGAGCAACCTTCCTTCATCCTTTCGATGACTTTGAGGTAATGGCAGGTCAGGGTACAATCGGTATAGAAATCCTTGAGGATTTGCCGACTGTTGACATGGTGATTGTTCCCGCGGGCGGCGGCGGACTTCTTTCGGGTGTTGCCGCGTGCATAAAGCAGATAAATCCAAGAGTACAGATTATCGGTGTACAGGCAGAGGGTGCTCCTGCAATTTATGAATCCTTTAAACAGAAAAAGAGCATATCCTCCAAAACTGTAAGCACTATCGCGGACGGTATCGCCGTAAAAACTCCGGGCGAAAATACTATGAAGATGATAAACAAGTATGCCGACGCTATTGTAACTGTTTCAGATGCTGAAATTTCAGAAGCAATATTGCTTTTGCTCGAAAGAACAAAGCAGGTTGTTGAGCCTGCCGGCGCGACACCGCTTGCGGCTGTCTTAAACGGCAAGGTAGACGTTAAGGGCAAGAAGGTTGCCTGCGTGCTTTCGGGCGGTAATATTGACGTAAGCTTTATTAACAGAATTATTGAGCTTGGTCTTGCGACGAGAGAAAGAAAGGTTAAATTCTGTATCACTCTGCCTGATGTTCCGGGAAGTCTTGAACGTCTTGCAAGCACTCTTGCAAAGGCAAACGCAAATATAGTGATGGTGCAGTATGACAGAATGAGCGCTGACATTGACCCGAATGAAACGATTATTCATATCGGCTGTGACGTCGGTGGCAGAGAGCATGGCGAGAAAGTGCTTAAAACACTTATTGAAAACGGATTTAATGTTGAGAAAGAATAGGTAATATTCAATGATAAAAAAATCTCTTATTTCGCTGATTTATGAGGCGGCGTCAATACAGCGCTGGAATGACCATATCCGTCCGTGGACAGGCTTTACGGAGCTTGACAAGCAGGCGCATAAGATGTTTTATGCCTATGTGCTTGCAAAGTGCGAGGGTGAAAACGTTGATATGATTAAGCTGATTGAGGGCGGTATATTTGAGTTTTTCCACAGAATTGTGCTGACGGATATTAAGCCGCCGATTTACCATAAGCTTG
>CAMCPC010000260.1 GCA_945876665.1 uncultured Oscillospiraceae bacterium | reverse complement strand
AGTTTATTATATGATTCAAGCTGTCTTACTCCGGATTCGGTGAATAAGTCGTATCTGTGCATCATTTCCGTTACCGCCCAGTTAAGCGCACCCGCCGCCTTTTTCGGGTCAGTTACCACCGGCACAAGCAGATGCGGAATACCGTTATAAACACCAAGCTCAACTCTTTTCGGGTCAATCATAATAAGCTTAACGTCCTTCGGATTTGCCTTATAAAGAATACTCATTATCATTGTGTTGATACAAACACTCTTACCCGAGCCTGTTGCGCCCGCGATAAGAAGATGCGGCATTTTGGCAATATCTCCGACAACTACATTGCCGCCTATATCCTTTCCGAGTGCAAATGTAAGCTTTGACTTTCCTTTTTTAAAAGGATCGGAAGAAAGCATTTCACGTATAGAAACGGAGCTTACCTTATTATTCGGTATCTCAACGCCAACAGCGGCTTTACCCGGAACAGGAGCAACAAGAACAGTTGATACGGCAAGATTAAGCGCAATATCATCAGCAAGTCCCACAATCTTAGACAGCTTGACGCCTGTGTCCGGCTGAATTTCATAACGCGTTACAGTAGGTCCCTGTGTTACCTGCATTAATTTTGCCTTAACGCCGAAATCCTCAAGCACTGATATAAGCTTTTCCGCCGTTCTGCGCATTTCTTCACGCTTATCGCCTGATACAGAGTCAGGCTTGTTGAGAAGCGTTATCGGCGGAAATACGTACTCAATGGCAGGCTTTTCAATAGCCTTGTTGAACTCGTCATTATACTCCTGCTTTTCCTTTTCCGAAATCTTATCAACCTTTTCTGTCTTTTCCTCCGCCTCCTGTGCGGCAGGCGTTTCTTCAATTATATTTTTATCCGTTTTCTGCTCATTATTCTGCTTTGCCTCATCTATGCTGCCGAAAATATCATCAATACCGTTTGAAAATACCTCCTCAGGCATCTTTTCTTCGGCTTTTTTAGCAGTTTTTTTCTTTTTTGCTTTGTCAGGCTTTTCGTTTTTCGTATCAGTCGCAAAGGAATTTGCCGCGTCAAGAATACTGTTCTTCTCGCTTTTCTCCTGCTCAAAATAGTATTCCTCATCAGCCGCCATTTCCTCCATGCGCTTCTCACGCTCGTCCACAAAATCGGAATACTTCTCCTGCGCCGTGAAAAAGGCATTTTTCAGAGCCTTTGCTATTTCCGCAAAAATAGACACATTTGTTATAAGACTTGCAAGAATTATCAGCGTCAGACACAGAATTATGTATGAAGCAATTTTCTGCACCATATTTTCCATAAATACCGATACACACGCGCCAAGAAATCCTCCGCCCGCATACCCTTCATATCCGTATACAAACGCATAGGCTATTGTATTATTGCCTATGGAAAGATTAATAAGCGCGCTTACGTTTATAAGAGCAAGAAAAGCAAGTACTGTTTTTATCCAGACCTTTTTAATATCCTTTGTTTTAACAAGATAAGCCGTTGCTCCCGCCGAAACAACAGGCACAAAGAAACCGCATATGCCTAACATACCGCATAATGCCTTTTTTACTGCTGTATTTATGATTCCGCCCTCGCCGTAATCAACATACATGAACACAGCAAGCAGTATTGTTATAAGAATCATAGAAATAATATAAGTCGGCAAATAATTTTTCTTTTGCTTGTTCTTATTTGAGGTGCTTTTTCTTTTGGTAGTTTTCTTTTTTGTTGCCATAAAACCTCGCCTTTCATATGTGAATAATAAACCTTTTCATAAATATACAGTTTTAATTATAACACAAATGCGTAAAAATTTCTACTGATGTTATTAAACTGTAACATTACTGTCTATAATATGATTAATTACCTGCGTTTCTGTGAGCGTATCTGTGATTTTACCGTCATTGTCGGTCATATACACCACGTTGTAGCTGCCTATATTGAACTGCTTTGCTATTGACTTGTAATCACAGCCTTCATTGACAATTATGTGCCGTACCTTTTCATTTTTCTTCTTGGTGTGAAACATAAGCTCCTTTACGAAATCAACATTATATTTTTCCTTTTGCGTAAATATATTTCCGATTAGCAGAGCCGAAAACAGCAGCACGGAAAAATTAAATCGCGTTCTGTACAGTACAGCTAAACCAAGCAGCATTATCAATACTGAAATTACAGCGGAAATCACCCTCATAACCTTTTCCGCCCTTTTATATCCGTATCTGTACATGAGAATTTTACGCAGAATAATACCGCCGTCAAGCGGCAGCGCGGGCAGCATATTCATTGCAAACAGCATGATATTGCTTATATAGAACATACGCAGTATTTCAAGGTTATATCGTCTGCAAAGCAGTGCGGCGGCAAGCGCTAAACTCACATTGCACACCGGACCGCTTATGTAAAGGATAATTTCGTCTGCAAGCGAATAAACCATTTTATTTTTCAGCTTCAGATTTACCCCGAACGGCTGAAAAGTTATATGTGAAATCTTAAGACCTATACATACTGCCGCTATGCTGTGCGCCGCCTCATGAAGCACCATAACCGCATAGGTTATGTAAAATATAACCGGATAGCGGAACATGATACAGACAGAAAACATTATTATTGTAAGGATATTTATATATATGTATTTTGTAAGCTTTATCAAGACAAGCACCCCCTTGTCTATTATATGTCCCAAAAAATAAAAACAGTACATGAACTGTGTCATGTACCGTTTTTTTACTATCTGTTATTGTAGAAAGCCACATATGATCTGTATGCCATATATATATCACTCTTTGCCGTTACTTCAAACGGTGAGTGCATTGAAAGCACAGGAACACCGCAGTCAATAACGTCCA
>CAMCPC010000259.1 GCA_945876665.1 uncultured Oscillospiraceae bacterium | reverse complement strand
GTATTGTGAAAAAATACGATTTTTTGAATCGGCTATTTTTTTGAATAAATGTACACCTTCTCCTTATCAATCATCCATCATCTTCCTCTTTTTACTTATCCAAGCCTGCTATGATGAAAAGCATATTAAGTACTTTTTCATGTTCTTTTTTCTTCATAATTTTGACTTGCAAATCAATTTGATAAAACACCGCCGGAGCAACGGCAATCCACCTGATATTGTCAATATATTTTTTCTGCACAACTCATAATTCTACCAAATTTTCACTCTCTCCTCCGGCGGGACATACATTCCGTCATTTTCCGTTATGCCGAACGCGTCGTAAAATTTGTCGCAGTTTACTATTGTACGGTTCACACGCAGCTTATCATCGCTGTGTACGTCAATTCCCTTTGCGTACTGGGCGTACTCGCGTGTTTTTGTGCTTGCCCAAGTCCGCGCCATACTTGTGTAAAGTGCTTTGTAATCAGGATGTTCAAGACGCGACGCCACCTCGGTCACACAGGAAACCGCGCCTAAGTCCGCGACGTTTTCGCTGAGCGTCAGCTCTCCGTTCATTGCCACTCCCGGAACACTTTCGCGACCGTCATAAAAATATTTCACTTTTTCGCACAGCTTCTCAAACGCCGCGTAATCCTCCGCAGTCCACCAGTCGGCGGCGTTGCCGTATTCGTCAAACTTCGCGCCGTTGTTGTCAAACGCGTGCGTTATTTCATGCGCTATGATATAGCCGATACAGCCTAAGTTTTCCTCGTATGACGCGTGCATATCGTAAAGCGGGCTTTGCAGAAACGCCGCCGGAAAAGTGATGTCATTGGAGGTCGCGCTGTAGCAGGCATTGGCGGTAAAGGGGTACATCAACCATTCTGTTTTATCCACCGCCGTGCCTTGTTTCTTCGCTCCGTCGTTAAGCAAACCGCGGGACATTGCGACTACGTTTGAAAAATAGCTGCCGCCGTCACCGACCGATTTTATTTCTATATCGTCAAGCGGTGTTTCCCAAGTGTCGGGATAACCTATTTTTATACCCATTTTATCAAGCTTGTTTTTCGCCTTTTTCTTTGTCGCATCGCTCATCCAGTCAAGAGCGTCAATTCTTTCTCTGTAAACCGCTATTATATCCTCAACCATTTTACGGACGTTTTCCTTTGCTTCTTCGGAAAAATATCTGTCAGCGTAAATTTTTCCGATATACTCGCTCATATATCTCTGTGTTACCTCCGCCGCGATTTCTTCGTCCGAATACGCACCCTGTACGCCGAAAAACCTTTCATTAAATTCGTTTGAAGCCTCGGTAAACTCCGCGTTCAGCGCGCCGCCGTAACCCATAAGAATAGCAAGCTTTGCCTGATTCTTTAACAAATCAACATTTTCCTCTTTGAACTCCGCCGCGTATGCCTTAACACTTTCGGGATCTCTTATAATAATCCTGTCCTCTTTTTTCAGCCTTGACGCGGCAAGTATCTTTTCCATATCAACGCCCGGAAACATAGCGCTTATTTCATCAAAGGTGAAAACGTTATATATCTTATCGACGTCCCCCATATCCTCGACATTCATCTGATTTTCGGCAAGCTTCTTTTCAAATTCAAATAAATCATCCTCCGAAACGTTCATTTCCGTATTGCCGAGCGCGAAAAGCTTTGTGATGTAATCAAGGTATGCCGTCTTTTGCTCATCGGTGCAGGTTGTATAAAAATCCTTGTTCATATTCGGACCTGCCGCGTTGAAGGTCAGCATATATTTCGTGCTGTCCTTTAAATCTACCGTAAGCCCGAATATCATAAACGGCGATACGCAAATTTCGTCCATAAGCGTTTTTTCCAAATCAATTAAATCGGAAATGCTCTTTGCCTTATCAACCGCTTCAAGATACGGGCGTATCGGCTCTATACCCGCCTTATTTCTCGCGTCCATGTCAAGTATTGAATTATAAAAATCGCATATCTTCTGCTCCACCGTGCCCTTTTCATACTCCTTTGAGGTAATGTCGGTCAGTATTTCCGACACATCCGCAATGCTTTTGTCACCAAGATCGTAAATCGTGCCCGCCATTACTCGCCCGGGCTTTAGTTCAAGGGTATTGAGCGCGTCCTTGTTCACAGCCGCGTAGAAATCGTCCTTTTCGTTCGTGCCGAAAAGCGCGTAAGCGCGTTCGATAAACAAATTCATCTGCTCCTTGGTAACATCGTCATACGGTGAGAAAATCCCTTCCGCCGTACCCGCCGCGATTCCGGCATCAAGCACGGGTAAAAGCTCCGGCTTCGCCCAATCCGGAATGTCGGTAAATACACCGCTTTTTAAAGCAACACGGGCGTTGTGTCCGCTAAGCGCCGGCAGTTTCCCAAATGCTCGTGACAGCATTACAAGCGCCTCTGCGCGGTTTATGTTCCAATCCTCGTGGAGCTCGCCGTCACCGCCGTAGCCCTTGATAATGTCCGACCGCTTTACGCCGGGATTGTAGTCATCCGCCGCCGTAAGCAGCATATCCGCAACCTCGCCCCGCGTCGCGTACATATCGGATGCGAACGCATTTACGCATGGCAACATTGACGCTGCCAAAAGTATTGAAATTATTTTCTTCTTCATATTTATTCCTCCTGATAAATCCATGTATACTGAACGGGTAATTCCGTCCGGTATACGATTCCTCACTTTGCCATTTTTCTGTCGCCGTCCATAAGCGCGGTCATTTCCTCAATGCGCTCTATTGGGAACGGCGGCTCACACAACGGCTTCATTGCAATGCTCATCAGCTTCATCGGGTTATCGTCCGCCTACTCAGCCGCAATTAGTTTGCCATTCTTCTGTTTTTCATAAGTGTCCATCAT
>CAMCPC010000258.1 GCA_945876665.1 uncultured Oscillospiraceae bacterium | reverse complement strand
ATATATCCAAGCACACTCGGCAATACTCTTACCTTATACTTTGAAACAGAGTTAAGCGCTATGCTAAGCAGATAGTGCTTTATGAACGGGTTCTGGAAACGCTCGATTACGTCATTTGCGAACTGCTCAAGCTCTGCCTTCGGCAGGTCAAGAGTAGGAATAATTTCCTCAAATATACCCTGTTTCATGAACGAGAACACAAGCTCATCGTCCATTGCTTCCCTGACAGTTTCAAGTCCTGCAAGATGTGCCGCAAGCACCATCATGGTATGAGCGCCGTTCAGAATACGAACCTTACGCTTCTTATAAGGCGTTACATCATCTGTCCATAGTACATTAAGACCAATCTTATGGAACGGAATTTCCTCCGCGTATCTTTTGTCGCCCTCGATTACCCATAAATGGAAAATCTCGGCTGTGTCAATTACGTTGTCAAGATAACCAAAGCTTTCCTCCATCTGCTTTGCAGTATCTCTCGGGTAGCCTGTTACAATTCTGTCAACAAGCGTGTTTGTGAAGTGGTTTTCCTCGTTTACCCACTTTTCAAAATCAGCGCCGTAGCCCCAGTCGTTGCTGTACTTCAATACACATTCCTTAAGGCAGTCGCCGTTTTTGTCGATAAGCTCACATGGGAACAGGATAAAGCCATTAAGTCCCTCGTCAAATCTCTTTTTAAGAAGCAGTGTAAGTCTGCCGGGGAAGGTCAGACCCGCAAAATCCTCGGGATTTTGGTTCGGCTTATATTCAATACCCGCTTCAGTTGTGTTGGAAACGATAAATCTCAAATCGGGATTTTTTGCGCATTCGAAATACGCGTCAGTGTCCGCAAAGGGGTTTATACCTCTTGTTATACAGTCCACAATTCTTGTTTCCTCAACCTTTTCGCCGTTCTGAAGTCCGCGCAGATACAGGCTGTAACGACCGTCCTGCTCGTTAATCATATCTATCAGACCGTTTGCAAGCGGCTGTACAAGCACAACGCCGTAATCGCCGCCGTTTTCCTTATTAAGTCTGTCTATCATCCAGTCAACAAAGCCTCTTAAAAAATTACCCTCGCCAAACTGAAGTACACGTTCTGTAAGGGAACATTTTTCGGTTCTTTTTAATCTATCCATCTTTGTATTCCTCCGAACAAAATTTTAGTCGTTAAATTGAACATTCTCACTGTTTTTTACCACATTCGGCGTGTCTGTGCCGTCTGTGTGCAAGCCGTATACGCGCACATCCTCCGCGTTTTCAAATTCCATACCGCATCCGTTTATCACCTTTACGGATATATCTCTGAACACGGAATTTTTAATATTCGCGCAGAAAATTCCCTCGCCCTTTGTTTTCTGTACATGGAACGCCATAATCGGCTTATCCTTAAGCTCCCCATCGGTATCAAGCATCTCAACCGAATAATTGCTCAGTGTCAGTCCCTCAACGGGCTGTTCGGGAATACCGTAAATATATCCTGCCGAAGCCGTCACGTTTTTAGCGCGGATATTTGAAATATTGATATTCCTTATAACAGGCGTATTATCCGATACAGGGAGCTTTTCAAGGCTGAACAGCGACATATCGTCGGGACTTGCGCCGCCGCACTGGTAATATCCGTTTATAACAAACGGCACAAGCACCTTATCCATAAGGATATTGCTTATAATAACATCCTCAATGCAGCCGCCTCTCTTACGTCTTGTCTTTATTCTTATACCTCTGTCCGTTCCGCTGAACACGCAGTTTGAAATTGTAATATTTCTCACACCGCCGGACATTTCGCTGCCTATAACAACTCCGCCGTGACCGTTGAGCATGGTGCAGTTTGTAACTACGATATTCTCGCAGGCGTACTGCTTTTGCAGCAAATCATCTTCTGTACCTGACTTCAACGTCAGACAGTCATCCCCAACATCAATAGTACAGTTTGAAATATGTACATTTGAACAGCTTTCCGGATTTATTCCGTCAGTATTGGGCGAATCAGCGGGGTTTTTGATTGTAATTCCGTTGATTGTAACATTATTGCAGCAAACAGGATGAACCGTCCACATTGCGGAATTCCTTATTGTAATTCCGTCAATAAGCACATTGTCGCACATAATCGGCTGTATAGCTCTTGGGCGATGCTCATTCTTAGGATTTTTCCACCATTTCTCGCCGCGTCCGTCAACTACACCGTGGCCCTTGATTGTGACATTTTTACACTTAAATGCCTTTATAAGTCCGGAATGTCCCTCACGGTTATAACCCTTAAGGGCTTCCTTGGTAATCATGGGGTAATCTTCGGGATTTTCACTTCCCAATATAACCGCTCCGCTGTCAAGATATAAGGTCATGTTATCCCTAAGCTCAATAGTGCCGGTCACATATTCACCGGGAGGGAAATATATAGTTCCCCCTCCCATCTGGGCAGCAATCTCTATTACCTTTGCTATATTCTGCGTGTTGTTCGTCTTTCCGTCACCTACCACGCCATAGCTGCATACATTAAGTAAACCATTTATAATATCCATTTATATATCCTCTTGAATCAATATTCTGTAAATTACAACTGCAGTTTCTGCTCTTGTTGATGACTTTTTCGGCGCAAAATTGCCGTTGTCATCACCGCTCAAGCATCCGGCTTTAACCATTTTTGCTATCGCCGCAAGCGCGTATTCAGAAATTTCATCTTTGTCGCCAAAGGTCAGATTTCCGAGTATTTCCGCCGGTGACATTGTTTCCTCGGGTGTTTCCGTTGTTTCCGGCTCTTCCGTTACTTCCGGTTCCTCCGTTGTTTCGGGTTCTTCCGTTGCTTCCGGTTCCTCCGTTGTTTCGGGTTCTTCCGTCGCTTCCGGTTCCTCCGT
>CAMCPC010000257.1 GCA_945876665.1 uncultured Oscillospiraceae bacterium | reverse complement strand
AAGTATAATACACTTAAAACTCAAAAGAATTTCAATAATCATATCGGACTTCCGTGGACAATTTTCGGACTGGAAAAGGAGCATGAGGCGGCAGTGCTTGAAATGGGCATGAACCACTTCGGCGAAATAGAATATCTTGCTTCCATAGGCAGACCCGATGTGGCGGTTATTACAAATATCGGTCAGTCGCATATAGAAAACCTCGGTTCAAGAGAGGGTATTTTTAAGGCGAAAATGGAAATGACAAAGCTGTTTACAAAGGATAACACGCTTATCGTAAACGGCGATGACGATTTTCTTTCAACCGCAAAGGGTATGGGTGACTATAAGGTTGTGTATTACGGCATCAAAAATCCCGAAAATGACGTGTACGCAAGGAATATAGAAAATGACGGACTTAACGGCATACACTTCACCGCCGTGGTGGACGGAAATGAATATGGGATTGAAGTTAATGTTCCCGGCGAGCATAACGTGTATAACGCTCTTGCGGCAATATGTGTGGGACGTGAATTTGATGTTCCGATGGATAAGATAATAGAAGGTATAAGAAGCTTTGAGCTTACGGAAATGCGTCTTGCGGTTGAGGAGCATGGAGGCATAACGATAATCAATGACTGCTATAACGCGTCACCCGACTCCATAAAGGCGGCGCTTAAGGTGCTTTCTACGGCGAAAAGCAACAGAAAAATCGCAATTCTCGGCGATGTGCTTGAAATGGGTGATTTTGCGCAGCAGGCGCATTATGAGCTTGGCAAGGCAGTAGTGGAAAGCGGAGCTGATATGCTTATAACGGCGGGTGAAAATATGAAACACCTTGCGCAGGGCGCAAAGGATAACGGTATGGAAAATGTTGTTGTCTTTGATAAAACACATGATGTATGCAATTTTGTCAAAGAGGAAATAAAAAGCGGTGACGCGGTGCTTATAAAGGCGTCACATGGAATGCACTTCGAGGAAGTGTACAATACAATTACTAATAACTAATGAGAGGAAAAGGGTAGGAAAATGGAAGTTTTAAAGGGAATGATGATGTCATCGCTGCTTGCGTTTGTAGTGGCGCTTGTGGTTACGCTTGTATTCGGACCGGTATTTATACCGTGGCTTCGTAAGCTAAAATTCGGTCAGGAAATCCGCGAGGAGGGTCCAAAGTGGCATCAGAAAAAGTCAGGCACTCCGACAATGGGCGGTATAATGTTTATTGTAGGCATAGCCGCCGCAATTCTTGTGACAACGATAATTTTTGCGGTAAACGGCAATCTTGACAAGACATATGCAAGATGTATCCTGCTTTTTGTAATATCTCTTGGCTTTGGTATTATCGGCTTTATAGACGACTATATAAAGGTTGTTAAAAAGCGTAATCTTGGACTTACAGCATCACAGAAATTTATAATGCAGGTGGTGCTTGCGGCGATTTATGTTGTGGTGCTTTACGTAATGGGTGTGCTTGACACGGCAATAAAAATTCCGTTTACGTCAATTGAATGGACAATGCCTCTGTGGCTGTATATACCGTTTGTAATGTTTATTGTTGTGGGCGTTGTGAATGCCGTAAACCTTACTGACGGGCTTGACGGACTTGCGTCAAGCATAACGGTAATCGTCGGATTATTCTTTGCTTTCGCTTCATATATAGCATTCAGTGAATACGGAGTGACGGTATTCTCTATGGCGCTTGTGGGCGGTCTTTTGGGATTTTTGTGGTACAACAAATACCCCGCAAAGGTATTCATGGGCGACACAGGCTCGCTGTTTCTGGGCGCAGCTGTTGCGCTTATGGCGATTGATTTGAAAATGCCGATATTCCTTATTCTTGTGGGGTTTGTATATCTGATGGAAACACTTTCAGTTATTATGCAGACAGCTTATTTCAAGTACACAAAGAAGAAGTACGGCGAGGGAAGAAGAATATTCAAGATGAGTCCGCTGCACCATCATTTTGAAATGTGCGGCTGGAAGGAAAAGAAAATCGTTGCTGTATTCACGCTTGTAACGGCGGTGCTTTGCGTCGTTGCGTGGTTTGCTATCTAAACAGAAGGAGATTTACATATGGCAGGAGCTGCATATCCAAAGAGAGTATCAAAACAGAATAGAAAAACAACACGTGCGATTGTAGGCGAGCCTGTTAGAATCATAAGGGCGGGGGATATTGACTATACGTTTTTGTTTATAGTTATACTTCTGCTTGCATCGGGATTGGTAATGCTGCTGTCAGCATCAGCGCCTGCGGGCAACACCTTGCACGGAAACTCATATTACTTTTTCATAAAGCAGTTTGCGTGCGCGGTTGTCGGACTCGCGGGAATGGGTATTGTATCGAAGATAAATTATAACAGATATAAAAATTTTGTTCCGAAGATGATGCTTCTATGCGTGATATTGCTTGTGTGCGTTCTTATTCCGGGACTGGGCGTAAGACTGAACGGTTCAAGACGCTGGCTGAATACCCCTGTAATTCAGCTTCAGCCGTCGGAATTTATGAAGCCTGTTATAGCAATGTATTTCGCGAGACTGATAGACAGCGGTAAATATAATCTGAAAAAAATCGGCGGAAATCTGCCGTATATAGGGGTATTGATTATAGTTGTGGCACTTATGCTTATGGAAACGCACCTGAGCGGCGCTATAGTTATTGCCGGTATCGGTGTAACGGTTATGATAGCCGGCGGAACACCCGTAAAGCCTGTTCTTATAGGCGCGCTGATACTTATTCCTGTAACTGTGCTTGCTGTGTATGTGCTAAGTCCCGTAAGATGGGCGAGAGTAACCAGCTTCCTTGACCCGTTCAAGGATATACGCGATGAAAGCTATCAGGTGGCGCAGGGACTTTACGC
>CAMCPC010000256.1 GCA_945876665.1 uncultured Oscillospiraceae bacterium | reverse complement strand
GAATGGGGATACTTGCGTATCCTCATTTTTTGTGGTAAAATAAAAGCCATAAAGCAAAAGGAGAAAATTTATGGCACTGTATACTATTGCGGATTTGCATCTTCCGCTTGGCATAGACAAGCCTATGGATATATTCGGCAAGGCATGGGAAAATTACGTTGAACGCCTTGCAGACAACTGGCAGACGGTGATAAAGTCTGACGATATGGTTGTGCTGCCGGGAGATTTTTCGTGGGCTACATATTTGGAACAAAGCACAAAGGATTTTGAATTTCTGCATAAGCTCAACGGAAAAAAAATACTTTTAAAGGGCAACCATGACTACTGGTGGACTACCATGAACAAGCTGCGTGAATTTACAGCGAAAAACGGCTTTTCCGATATAGATTTTTTGCAGAATAATTATTTTATGTATGAGGATATTGCTCTGTGCGGCACACGAGGCTGGATACATCCCGCGTGGGATAATTTCAGCGGTGAGGACAGAAAGATATTTGACAGGGAGGTGCTACGTCTGGAATTATCCTTAAACAGCGCAAAGGACTATAAAGAGATTTATGTATTCACGCATTATCCGCCTATGTCAACGGCTCTTGAAAGCAATGCCTTTGTGGAAATGATGAAGAAATATCCCGTAACAAAATGTGTCTACGGACATCTGCACAGCGCGTCCCACAGGAACGCGATTGAGGGCAAAATAGACGGTATTGAATACAAGCTGGTATCGGGGGATTATCTTGGATTTAATCCGGTTAAATTACATGATTGAGGGTGAAGTGATATGAAATTAATGCTTGCGTCAGATATACATGGTTCGACATATTACGCCGAAAAAATGCGTCAGGCATATATAGATGAAAAGGCTGATAGACTTATATTGCTCGGTGATTTATTGTACCACGGACCGAGAAACGATTTGCCAAAGGACTATGCGCCTAAAAAGGTTATTGAAATTTTAAACGACATAAAAGAAGAAATACTATGTGTGCGCGGAAACTGCGATACAGAGGTTGATCAGATGGTGCTTGATTTCCCGATTATGGCGGATTATGCTGTTATATATGCGGACGGCAGGACCTTATATCTTACGCACGGTCATAAATTCAACCCCGAAAATCCGCCGAAGCTGAAAAAGGGCGATTATCTTGTAAACGGTCATACGCATATTCCGGCTAATGAGGACAAGGGAGATTTTATTTACATAAACCCCGGCTCAGTTTCAATCCCGAAGGCAGGAAGCGGTCATACTTATATGATTTATGAGAATGGCGAGTTTGCTTTGAAAGAACTGTAGTATGAAGTAAATATCCCTCGGCATAGCCGGGGGATATTCATTAACAGGCATAGCCCCACAACCAATATATTACCAGGTATGTTAAAGTCGGGAAATTAAAAGTGGTGGTAAAATCCAAAATATGTAATTCTTTTGTTAGAATTATAAGGGTTAAGAAAAATAAAAATGGCTTAAAACACGAGGTTTTAAGCCATTTTTATGGTGCCGATGACCGGGGTCGAACCGGTACGGGAATCGCTTCCCACGGGATTTTAAGTCCCGGGCGTCTGCCAGTTCCGCCACATCGGCAAATTATATTCACAACATATGGAATTATATCATAGACTTTTTGTAAAGTCAAGAGTTTTGTGCAAACAAAAATGCAGCAATAGGAATATTGCGTAAATACGAAATAAAGCCTTTCGGTATGAACTATAAGTCATACTGAAAGGCTTTAAAAAATTCACGCGGAGATTTATCAGTATATTTTTTAAAGTTCTTATAAAAATTAGAATAGTCTTTAAATCCACATTCGTAACAGACAGCAGTTATATTATATCCCTCAAATATCATTTGCTTTGCCAGTGTGATGCGTCTGGTATTGATATATTCCTTGATAGTCAGTCCTGTGTAGCTCTTGAAAATGCGGCACAGATGATATTTTGATATGTAGAAATTTTCGCATAAAAATTCAAGACTAATATCTTCCTTAATATGCTCGTCAATATATTTTTTTATATCTGCAATTCTTGCGCTTGCCGCGGTAACCTTCAGCTCCGATTCGGAATATTCGCGCAGGGCTGAATTGATTTTTACAAGCATCTGAATAATATATGTTTTAATCATTGTATCGCTTTCGGGCACGCGGTTGATAACATATTGCTCAACGTTTGTAAAATACTCATCAAGTCCGTAGCTTTTTACGATATCCGCGCGGATTTTATTCATTGTTCCGGGCTTTTTCTGGTTTAGTATGTATAATAAATCAAAGTCTATATCCTTCATATATTCAGGTGAAATCTGAATGAAATGTCTTTCGTATAAATCGTCTGAATGAAAGCTTATGGTGTGTATTTCATCAGGACGCGTGATAAATAAGTCGCCCGGTGATGCCTTATACAGAGTATTTTCGACTATATAGCTTGCATTGCCGCTTTTGAAGTACAAAAATTCGTAGTAATTATGCAGATGCAGACGAAGCTCCGGAGGACTTGCCTTATCATAGCTGTACATATAATCCTTTTTTCGGAATGAAATTTTCATATCTGCTCACCCTTTCCGCGCTCATATGCGAGGTTTATTTTTTCTGTAAAATAAGTATATCACATAACAGCAATATTTGCAATGTTTACAGCAATAAAATACAATTTATTTTAAAAATGTTGTGATATGATTAAATCATTAAGATAAATTTACAGATTTTAAGAAAGGATTGATTTACAATGAAAAGAAGTATTTCGATAATCTGTTCACTGGTTATGGTTCTGCAACTGTTATTGGGAACTATAACTGTATGGGCGGAGGGTGAAACGGAAGCTGAAAAGTATACGGCTCCGGACAGTCCTGCCGTT
>CAMCPC010000255.1 GCA_945876665.1 uncultured Oscillospiraceae bacterium | reverse complement strand
AGCGTACAAAGAAGGTTACGCTGTGTGATGAAGATGATATAATGGTAATGATAAATGGAAAGCTGCCTGATAGTTCCGGATATATCTATGTAGAGGGCGACTCTGCGGATGCCGAGATAATGAATTACAGCTCAATTGCAGTCGTAAAGCTTGCCAAAGGTCAGTATAACGGCTCGCAGATGAAAACAAAAGGGGCTGTTGTTGTGCCGACAGACAGAGTGTATAAGCTGAACTTTGACAGTACGGGCTGGTATACTCTTTCGGTGAGAACTTTGTATCAGGATATATTTGTTGTAAGAATATACGTTAAGAGTAAATAATGAGGAGGATAGATAAATGAAAATGCTAAAAAGAATTATATCTTTTGTTCTGACAGTATCCTTACTTCTTTCCGTATTTGCAAATTTTGCATATGCCGAAGATGAACAGAGTACAAAAAGCATAAGCAATGACTACATGGAATTTTCCGTGAATGAGGACACAGGATTTTTCAGCATATACACTAAAGAAGGCCATCCTCAGAAGAAAAATGACAACGATATGAGCCTTCTCTATGACGGAGAATCAATAGAGACATCGTTTACAACAGTTCGTATTGACGGAAAGGATTATATATTCGGTCAGGATTACGGTCTGTTCGGAATGACGTCAAAGCGGGGCGAATCAACGGTTGACGTGGTAAATAACATCATTTCTACCGTGTGGACAATAAAGGATGATATTACAATCACTCAGAAGGCGCAGCTTTCGAGAACGGATAACACTGTGAATACGGGCAATGTAATGCTCAGTTATGAAATAGATAACCAATCCAAGGAAAAACATAGCGTTGGTATTCGTGTAATGTTTGACAATGCCTTAGGAGAGATTGACGCGCCTGTCACAATGGTGCAGAAAGAGATTTCTCCGATTTCAAAGGAAACAGAGTTTTTTGAAAACGGCAGAGATCCAGGCGCATATGTGCGTTATCTGGATAACTATGAACAGCCTTCAAAGGAAGCGTTTATCACCTTTGACGGCATTGACAATCCGGACCCTGACAGTATGACAGTAGGTCATTGGTATCATCTTGCTTCAACAAAGTGGGATTATGAGGCTGATAAGGATTTCTCCTTTGACACAGGCTTTAATACCTTCGGTACTGCCGACACAGCAACGGCACTTTATTGGAATGCCACAGACTGCGAGCCGGGCGAGAAGATTAATAAAACCGTGACATACGGTATAGGCGAATTTACTGAGGGCTATACAGACAGCAAATTTAACATCTCGCTTGATTTGGAAGGCACTCTTGAGCTTGATGACACAGGGAAAAAGTACAAGGACGATATTATTATTGCCCATATCAATGTATATAATAACGTTGACGGCAGTGTGGATTTAAAAAACGCAAAGCTTTCGCTTGCGTGTGACAACGGACTGAATTTCCTTATGGGTTCAGAGGACAGCGATGAAGTTTTTGAAGGAACAGCATTTGTTAAAGAGCTTGGATTCATCGCAGCGGGAACAATGGAAACCTATACCATCCAGCTTCGTGCCGATGTGCCAGATGAGCTTAAATCCCTTAAGGTATCGGCAACAGTGCAGGGAAACAGCGAGGATAATGTTGTAAGCGCATCTCAGTATGTTATCGCACCGGCGAAAAAGGGCGATAAGGCTACAATATCTATCGAAAAAATAGAAGCAGATACATATCATATATCCGGAAACCGTGTCATGAAGGCATTCGGAAAAATTCCGAAGGATTTACTGGCAGACGAAACAAAATGGAAGGCTGCATTTGTAAATAAAGACTATCCCGAAATCAGATATGATATTGAAAACATAAATATAACCTCGGACAGTGAGATGACGATAACACACAACAGCGACATGGTTGAAGGTACATATAACATTGAAATTGCCTTCTTCGAGGATTATAAGGATATAATTGCGGATATATATTTATCAACCGCAAGCATCAGCATAGTAAATGATCCGAGTCTTGCAGCTAATGAATACAGTATGGTATGCGTATACCGCACAGGCTCCGGATTAGCAACAAATTATTCGCTTGTTTCGATGAGGAGCGAGCAGGAGCTTGCCGCAATGCAGGAAAAGATTGCACAGGCAAATAAGTCAGCCAATGGTTCTGTGGCAGAGCTTCCTCTTATTCTTCGTGGTACGTTTACTCCCGAGAAAGATAATGCAGGTAATATCATAGGTTATGCTGCCGTTGATAATTTCAGCGTAAATGGAATTGTTTATGGCAATAAAAATTCAACCATTGAATATGTAAATTACAGAAACAACGGAGAAGCTGTCTGGGACGGTGTAATTCTAAATGGTAAAGACAATGTAAAATGCAATAATACGTTATTGATGGAGTGCGACTGGAAAATTGAAATAGAGAACAATGTGCTTTATTCTCTTGCGTCCGAAAATATCTGTCTTGAAGCCACGGGTGTTACCAGTTATCTGATGAATATTATTGGCGGTATGGTTAATATGAAATTCGGAGCATTTGGCAAGAATGCGGAGTACGGCGATTACATGAGCTTCGGCGGAACATTTATGTTGGCCGGATACAAATCAGATGCCCCTGTGTCAGCTCCTGATAAAACAAGCGGAGCAACAGGACTTGGCGAAACCCCGAAGCAGCTGAAGATGAATAAGCTTAATATCTATGCAAGTGCAGAAATAAAAGATATTATGTACAACAAGGATGGATTTATAGGAATAAACACTACGTTTGAAATAGGAATTGCGGCTTCAAATATATTGAAAACCGCGCGTAAAGATACATATATGCTAAAGCTGCATATAGATACTATCAACGGATTTTACGGCGGAAAAATAACAATTAGCGTT
>CAMCPC010000254.1 GCA_945876665.1 uncultured Oscillospiraceae bacterium | reverse complement strand
GCGTCTTGGAACTGAAAAATATGTAACAGATTCCCGGTTCATGAACGATGTACAGTCGTCGAATAATGTGCGTGTGGACGCTACTGTAGCATCTCTTGATCAGTTCTATGAGCTGTATGACGTAAAAGAGGGTGACGCAATGTACGTTGCTCCGGAAGACAGACTTAAGCTTTGGTAAAATTTAACGGAGGGATTTATTATGTTAAAGAAATTTTTGACTTTGATATTGGCAGGCGCTGTGGCGCTGTCTGCCATACCTGTATTCGCGGAAAACGCAGCAGAAAAATTTACTGATGTGAGCAAGGATTCACTGTATTATGACGCAATAGAATATACCTGTGATACAGGTATATTCTGCGGTACCTCTGACACTGAATTTTCTCCTGAGGTGCAGCTTACAAGAGGAATGTTTGTAACACTTTTGGGAAGAACTTATGTAAACCTTTACGGAGATGTTGGAGCACCGGAGGAGCTGGTAGCGGAAACAGGCTTTATGGACGTATTTCCGGACGATTATTACGGCCCGTCAGTGTGCTGGGCATGGAAGAACGGAATTGTTTCCGGCTACAGCGATGAGCTGTTTGCACCGAACGATATTCTCACAAAGGAACAGGCAGTAACGATATTGTACCGCTTTGCGGAATATGCAAAGGAGGATATTCACGCAGGGGAAGACACAAACATTCTTTCCTTCGAGGATTATGACGACATATCAAAGTATGCAATTCCTGCAATACAGTGGGGAACTGGCTTTAATGTGATTAATAATGAAGGAACATTCATTGAGCCGCAGCATAAGGTCACAAGAGCTGAAACAGCAGAGCTTTTGTATAATTATGTAACATCGTCACTAAACCGCAGAGGCGACAGGGAAGTAGCAGAAGAATAAAAATCATGTAATTAAAACTTTTCGGGGTTATAAATTGTAAACAAATTTATTTTAAAGGAGGACACTTATTATGTGGAAAAGGAAGGAATTAAAGGAACAGGGAAAAGCTGCGCTTAAGCGTAACTATTGGAAATCAGTGCTTGTTACGGCAGTATTTACGGCACTTATAGGCGGAGGCGCGTGCGGAGCAGGCTATTCGGCGGCAAATTCGGAATATGTGCAGAATATGACTTCGGGTAATATTTCGGTCGGCGCTGCTGCGGCAGTAGTATTGGTAGCTTTACTTGTAATTATAGCGGCGCTTGCCCTTGTAATTCTTACTAACGTGCTGATAGTTAATCCTTTGTTAGTCGGAATAAACCGATTCAAGATTAACGCGGTAAAGGACAAAGGAAATGTGTCAGACCTCGGTCACGGATTTGACTGCGCTTATAAGAGAAACATCAAGACATTGTTTTTTGTGGATTTGTACTTAATACTCTGGAGCTGTCTGTTCATTATACCGGGTATTGTAAAATCCTATGAATACCGTATGATTCCGTATATTCTTGCTGATAATCCGGATATTGACAAGAAGGAAGCATTTGCTAAGAGCAAGGCTATGATGGAGGGTAATAAATGGAAAGTGTTTGTGCTCGATTTAAGCTTTATTCTTTGGTATATCCTTGGCATAATTACATGTGGTATATTAAATGTTTTCTATGTAGAGCCATATAGGCAGCTTACAGACGCGGCACTTTATGAAACACTTAAGTAAAAATATAACTGCGTCTATGCCAATAAGGTTTGTATTTTACAAAGTACATAATATAATTGTATACCAAAAGGAGAATTGCAAAATGAATATTTTGAAGAAAACATTATCATTTTTGCTTGCGGCAAGCATGACTGCGTCCGCAGGCTGAGTTGCAGTACAGGCTGAAGAGCCTGCCTCAACGACAGCGCCGGCAGTTGAGGAAACCACGGCAACAGCAGCGCCGGAAGCTGAGGATGAAACAAAATTCTTATGCAACGATCCGATTACGATCAAGCCGGAAACAGACGAAAACGGATATGAATCACACACAATCAACATTGAAAAAACAAAGCTTACAAGGGGCAGCGATGTTGAGTATGCAGCATACTTCCAGGCAGTGGATATTAAGGGGAATCAGTACCTTTCAGACCCATGCGGATATATATTCAGCGAAAATCCGGACGATTATTCAATCAAGGATATAGCTCCGCAGATATACACTGGAAATCCTGTTGAGCCTAAAATTGCGCTGATGATGGGTGAGAGCGAGCTGTTTTTGGATAAGAATGTTGACGTTGAGTACAGCAACAATACGGAAAAGGGTACAGGCAAGGTTACGGTGGCAATAAAAAATGAGGAAGGCGAAGTATTTGCAACGCTTGAAAAGAACTTTGAAATTGTTGACGTAACCAGTATCTTTGACGACGTAAGAACTGACGACTGGTATTTCGGCAACGTGGCATATATGCACTCAAACGGATATATGCAGGGTGTCGGAGATAACAAATTCGGCTCGGCTACGGAAATGACCAGAGGAATGTTTGCCGAAATGCTGTACAGATTTGCTGACGAGCAGCTTTACAGAGACGAGAACGTATTTGAGGACGTTCCGGACGACGCTTATTATGCCGCAGCAGTTGGCTGGGCAAAGAAGAACGGCATTATAAGCGGCGTAAGCGAGACAAAATTTGATCCGAATGCAGTTATAACGCGTGAGAGCGTTGCGGCTCTTCTTAAGCGTTATGCTGAATACAAGAAGATGTCAGTAAGCCAGCAGGGCGACCTGTCAGAGTTTGAGGATAACACTCTTGTATCAGACTGGGCAAAGGACAGTGTTGTCTGGGCAGTAGGTAGCGGACTAATGAGCGGACGCGGTGACGCAGAGCTTGTTCCGCAGGGCAATGTAACCCGTGCGGAAACAGCTGCTTTGATTGACAGATTTGTAAAATT
>CAMCPC010000253.1 GCA_945876665.1 uncultured Oscillospiraceae bacterium | reverse complement strand
ACTTTCCGTTAACGGTAATATCCTCTATTTGTCTGGCAATATCCTTGTGCAGGTCTATTATTTCCTCTCTGCCGCCCTCCATAATCATTACAAACTGAGTACCGGCATTGTGGTAGACAAGCGCTCTTTTCTCACAGACATTAAGCAGCTGCTGTCCTATTGTATACAGCACAACATCGCCGAAATCATATCCGTATTTTGCATTGATGCGCTTGAAATTCCGTATATCAATCTGCATTGCAGCGCCCTCTGCTCCCTTTTCGAGCATTGCTCTCATGTCATTGTGGAAGGCATATGAATTCCACATTTCTGTGACAGGATCAATTTTTGTTATCTGTCCCATATTACGGACAAATCCCGCAAAAAATTCGGGAACACCATCCTTGTCATACATCATATAGCCGCGGCAATTTACCCATATATATTCACCTTTGGCATTCTTTATACGGTATTCGCAGTTATGATAAGGTGTAATACCGGCCATCATATCTTCAAAGTTTTTCTCATAATCCGACATATCATCCGGATGTATTCTTTCATCCCATATTGATGGCGGCGATAAAACAGTAGAAGGAAGTCCGAAATATTGCTTCGCCTCTTCTGACCAATATGACACGCCCTTTTTTACATCTGCATGATAAAAAAACATATTGCTGCAGCTTTTTGACAGAGCAGTATACAATTTTGAATCTATATTGTTTAAATTTTCTTCCATTACAACTCCCCCAAACTTACGCAGACCGCTTTATATCAGTCAAATTTGTTTGATGTTGATTTTGTTGCTATTTTCACAAAGCAACCAAAAAAAGCAACAATTTTTTTGCACATATTTACCATATCACAAATGACGACAAATGTCAATAGATTTTAGCAAGAATTAAGTTGCTTTTATTTATATTTTACATGATAAGCCGCTTTATCAATTTCGGCTTTATCGGTTACTTTATCTCAGCGGTGATTTCATTACCCAATGTATCCGTAAATTTATAGCTGAAACCGTTATTTATAATATCGTCAAAACCGTTGTCTTTCAGCCCCTGTGCTACGATTGATGCCCACTTATACGCGCCTGCATATGAGGAATGGAGATTATCTCCGCCAACCTCGGTAAGATTAAAGTTCTTTGTTATAACCTTGTCCGCATTGTCGCCGTACAGCGAATAAAGGAAATCATAGCTTTCCTTTGACAAATCAATTAACGCGCAGTCTGTATCCACCGCAATATCCTTTAAATAGCTGCTCCATGCCACAGACGGCTTATAATCATGCTCGGACGCATTCGGCGTTATAAGCACGGGAGTTATACCCTTTTCACGGCACCGCTTTATCATATCCTTTACGCAAGCTGTCATTTCATCGCGTGTTGAGTAATTTCGGTCATTATATGCACACTCAATAAGCAGAATATCACCTGACTCGCCGTTTTCTATAACCGACGGAAATGCCGTTGCATAAAGTCCAGCCGCAAACTGTCCGCTGTTGGCAAGGTTTGTAACAGGCACGTTCACAAAATCAGGAAGTACCTGTCCCCAGCCTGTGCGTCCGCCGCCTACTTCCTTTTCAAAGCTGCCGTAATAATTGCAGGCAAGCGAATCGCCTAAAATATATATTCTCTGCGGTCTTTCATAAAAGTCCGGCTGCTTTTCCACTGTTACATAATCAAGCATCGTTGAGCCGTCACACATGGAAACATTGATTGTGCCGTTTTTAACCTTTATATCCTCGGCTGTATACAGCGAACCCTCTGTAAGCTTTCTGTCTGCGTCGGACTGGTCAACATTATTGCCCACCATAAAGCCGTTTACATATATATCGCCGCGCCATGTTTCAGCCTTTTTAAAGGTTATATTGTAATATCCGCCGTCAAATACAGCGTCAAGGTCTTTGCCGTTCTCCTTTACATCACCCACATTATCGAATTTGTAAACAGGCGATATTTCATATGCCACACCTGCCTTGTGCTTTATTTCATAGCCGTCCATTGTTGTGTCGGTGTCTGTTATTTTCGTTATAGTGCCGTTTGCGCAGAGGTAAACACGCTTACTGCCGTTTGATGCAAGAACCTTGTCCCCTGCTTTGACATTTTCATTCTGTACGGAAATAAGTGTTCCGTCTGCGTCATATGACATAATGGCAACAAGTCCGTCTGTCTTTACAGTAGCCGCCGGAATTTCTGTTCTCTTTATTTCTTCTGACGTACCGTCGGAATATGTTATTTTGTATGCAGTAATGTTTTCATTTTCTGTAAGCTTTCCTGTCGTATATGAAATATCGTTTTCCGTTATTCCGTCAATGGCAAAACAATCAACGGTGTAGTCAACTGATACGATATTGTCTGCGCCTGTGTAGGCATTGGCGGTAATTGTTGCCTTGCCTTTGCCCACTGCCGTCATTGTGCCGTTTTGGTCAATTTTTATTACGCTTTCGTCGGAGGACTTGAAATCCTTAAGACAATTATTAATTGGGATACTGTCAAGGGCATTACCAAATTCATCTTTTACGTCTGTTATTTTAAACTGCTTTGATGAATGAAGATTAATCGTGTTGCCCTCATACTCCCACTCGGCAATTTTCGGATTTGCGACAATTTCAACGTCCTTATATGCCTTTGTGCCGTTGTATTCTGCGCATATAGTTGCCTTGCCCGATATACCTTTCTCAACAATCATCAAGCCATTACCGTTCTCCCATCTGCCGTTACTGTCCGTCCACACACCGTCAATCCCAAAAGTAACACACGTAATCTCAGTATCGGGAATATAATAGTCAGGCTTCACCTCATAGTCAAATGCAATAAAACTGTTTGGCAATGAGGAAACCTTATCGGGGCCGTCTATTGTTATCTTTGATGTGTCGGGGTATGAAATGC
>CAMCPC010000252.1 GCA_945876665.1 uncultured Oscillospiraceae bacterium | reverse complement strand
CTTGACCGCTGGGTGCTGTCCGAGCTGAAAGAGCATATGCAGGGCATAGGCGGCGGATTTTTCGAGAGAATGGAGAAGTATTACGGCGACAAGGATTACTCATCTCTTGAAAAGCAGATTTTAAGGGCGGCTCATTACCATGCAAGCAACTGGGAGTTTAAAATAATTTATCAGATGAATCCTGAAACCTTTGGTATTGAACAGGTAAAAATGGAAATGGCACAGGGACTTGCTGCGTGTGACACGTTCAAGGGCTTTCGCTATTTTGCCGGCAGTGAGTATCTGCAGCAGTTTTTGTCGCTTATCGGCAAACTGCGTTACCAGCAGCGCTGGTCAAAGGCTGTAAGAATGCCGCAGACGTTTGTTATGGGACATATGCTTGTGGTGGCGATACTTTCATATTTTATGACGCTTGAGCTTGATAATCCGTGCAGAAAACGTCTTGAAAATAACTTTTTCGCGGGACTTTTCCATGACCTTCCGGAGGTGCTGACGCGCGACATCGTATCACCCGTAAAGAACGGCGTAAAGGGACTTGACAGTATTATAAGCGAGATAGAGGACGAGCAGATGAGGGAGGTTATTTATCCGCTTCTGCCGCCGTCATGGCATGGTGAGATTGAATATTATACACAGAATGAATTTGACTCGAAAATAATCAATGACGGCGAAATCGATATGGTAACGTCCGATATTATAAATGAGAAATATAATGACGATAAATTCAACCCGATTGACGGACAGATTATCCGCGGCTGCGACCACCTGTCGGCTTACATTGAGGCGTATATGTCGCTTAATTACGGCATTAAGTCGGAGCAGATGATGAGCGGCTATGAGCATCTTAATGAGCGCTATAAGGATAAGGTTATCGGCGGAATTGATTTTAGTGAGTTGTTTGGATACTTTGTGTTATGAGATATTACAGAAAAAGACAGACAGAAAATGAAGAACTGACCTTTGAGCAGGCAAAGGACAAGGCGCTGCGGCTTCTGGAATTTCGCTCACACAGTGAAAGGGAGCTTACGGATAAGCTGAAAAGAGCAGGCGCAAAGGATGAGGACATTGAAGAAATCCTTGGATTTTGCCGCAATTACGGCTTTGTGAATGACAGAGATTACGCCATGAGAAAGGCGAGGGATTTGAAAAATCTGAAAAAGTACGGTTTGCAGCGTATTAAGTCGGAGCTTTACAGTAAGGGTATTCCCGCCGAATACGTTGAGGAGGCTGTTGCGGAGCTTGATGATAATGAGGAGGAAATTCTTCTGCCGCTTGTGGAAAAGAAGCTCAAGGGTGACTTTGAAAAGAAAAATATTGATAAATGTATACGATACTTTTTATACCGCGGCTACAGCTTCGGGGATATAAAGAGTTGTATTGAAAATCTTAAGATAGAATACGAGGAGTAAAATCGCCCATATCACCACCTGCCCGCGCTTGAAGTATCATCATACGTCAGCGCGCGATTAGGCGGCAATCTGAACGATTTTAATAATGAAAGGAATTTTGTATGTATAACATCGGTCTTGTTTCGCTCGGCTGTGCGAAAAATCAGACAGATGCCGAAATTATGCTCGGTATACTTGCCTCTGACGGCTTTAGCATAACCTATAACCCGTCCGAGGCTGACGTAATAATCGTGAATACCTGCGGTTTTATCGAGTCGGCAAAACAGGAATCAATAGACGCTATACTTGAAATGGCTCAGTATAAGGACGGCAGATGCCGTCTGCTTATCGCGACAGGCTGTCTTGCGGAACGCTACAGCAGTGATATTCTGATTGAACTGCCCGAGGTTGACGCGATAGTCGGCACAGGCGATTATGATAAAATCGCACAGGTAATAAAAGACGCATTTAAGGGCGAAAAGCCTGTAATCTGCGGTCACAATGACAGAACACCGTCGGAAAGACTTCCGAGGATTTTGTCAACACCGTCATACACGGCATACTTAAAAATTGCGGACGGCTGTGACAATAACTGCACCTACTGCGCAATACCTATGATACGCGGACATTTTCGGAGCAGAAAAATTGAGGACATTGTGGAGGAAGCAGAGGGACTTGCGCAAAACGGCGTTAAGGAGCTTATACTGATAGCGCAGGATACCTCGCGCTACGGCGTTGACCTGTACGGTGAATATTCGCTTGACAAGCTGCTTGAGGAGCTTGTGAAGATAGAGGGTATAGAATGGATAAGAGTCCATTACTTCTATCCCGAGGCGATTACCGACAGCCTTATTGATACAATGGCGAAGTATGACAAGATATGCAATTATATTGATATGCCTGTTCAGCATGGAAACAATTATATTCTGCGGCGCATGGCAAGACGCACCACGCAGGAGGAAATGCTCAGTAAAATTGAAAAAATCCGTGAAAAGATGCCCGACTGCACAATAAGAACGTCAATAATTGTCGGTTTCCCCGGTGAAACGGAGGAGCATTTTAACGACCTTTATGAATTTGTGAAAAAGGTCAGATTTGACAGAATGGGCGTGTTTACGTATTCTCAAGAGGAGGATACTCCCGCGGCATCATTCCCCGACCAGATAGACGAGGACGTAAAAAATGAGCGTCTTGACAAGCTTATGACGCTCCAGCAGGGTATTTCGCTTGAATTAAATAAGGCAAAGCTCGGCAAAACACTTGAAGTGCTTGTAGAGGGCTATGATGAGGACAGCTTTTTGTTCTACGGCAGAAGCCGCGGCGACAGCATTGACGTTGACGGAAAGGTATATTTTGCCACGGAGGACGAGGTTGCTCCCGGTGACATAATAAAAGTAAAAATTCTGGATGCGGACGAGTACGATTTGACAGGGGAGGTAGAAAGATGAATACTGCGAATAAAATAACAATGATACGCGTATT
>CAMCPC010000251.1 GCA_945876665.1 uncultured Oscillospiraceae bacterium | reverse complement strand
TTTTTTACCGGACATTCCGCAGTCTATAAGTAAATTTGTTTTGCTGTCGGAAATAAATGTCGCGTTTCCTGACGATCCGCTTATAAGTGAAACAAATGTAGTCATTTTTATCCTTTCAAAAGTAAAGCCTGTCATCTGACAGGCTTTTTATTTTATTAATCAATCATATCATCGACAACCTGTACACGCTGTATATCGCCGCCGAGTTGTACAAACTTTTCTTCAAAGTTTTCATATCCTCTGTCGATGTGGTAAATATCGGTTATTTCTGTAGTACCATCTGCCATAAGTCCTGCAATAATCATTGCCGCACCTGCTCGAAGGTCTGTCGCTTTAACGTGCGCGCCCATAAGCTTGTCCACTCCGTCAACTATTGCAAGCTTGCCTTCAACGCGGATATTTGCGCCCATTCGCTTAAGTTCGTTTACATATCTGAAACGGTTTTCCCAAACGCCCTCGCGCGCAGTGCTTGTGCCGGGTATTATGGAAAGAAACGCAACAAGCTGCGGCTGCATATCTGTAGGAAATCCCGGATACGGCAGAGCTATAAAGTTTATGCGTCTGAAGGTTGTGCCTTCCTCAACCCATACTCTTACGCTGTCCTCACCCTCGCTGACCTTTACGCCGGCTTCAATAAGCTTTGCGCTTATTATTTCAAGGTGGCGCGGAATAACGTTTTTAAGTACGACATCACCGCGTGTGGCAGCGGCAGCTATCATAAATGTACCTGCTTCAATCTGGTCGGGTATTATAGCATATGTTCCGCCGTGGAGATTTTTTGTACCCTTTATCTTTATTGTATCCGTACCTGCACCGCGGATATTTGCGCCCATGTTATTAAGGAAGTTCGCAAGGTCAACTATATGCGGTTCTTTGGCGGCGTTTTCGATAACTGTCATGCCGTCTGCGCTTACTGCCGCAAGCATTGCGTTTATGGTTGCGCCTACTGTTACAACGTCAAAGAAAATATGTCCGGCTTTAAGATTTTCAGCTTCACCGTTTATAACTCCTCTTGACGTATCAATTGTTGCGCCGAGAGCCTCAAAGCTCTTTATGTGCTGGTCAATAGGACGTGTTCCGAAGTCGCATCCGCCCGGAGGGTCGACGCTGAAACGCGAAAATCTTCCCAAAAGCGCGCCCATAAGGTAGCTTGAACCGCGCATTCTGCGTGTCAGGTCACCCGGCGGAATATATGAGTTGACATTCGTACAATCTATTTCAACGGTGTTTTTGTCTATATATTTAACATCGGCGTTAAGCTGTTCAAGAATTTTAAGAAACAGCTTTACATCTTTTATATCAGGCAGATTTTCAATTCTGCAAGTGTCCTTCACAAGAAGACATGCAGGCAATATTGCTACTGCGGCATTTTTTGCGCCACTGATGGTAACCTCACCGCAAAGCCTGTTTCCGCCCTTGATTAAGAGTTTCTCCAATCGTTACACCCCTTCAAAATAACTAATTTGATTTATGCATATTTTATTTTATCATAAAAACCAATAAAAAGCAATTTAATTTGTAAAAAAATAAGTAAAAAATATCCGAAATTTATATTTCGGAGAATGTAAGAAAAAAACAGCCTGCAAAAGCAAGCTGCCCCTATTCCAAATGCAAATTAAACTGCACGTTCTACCTTTCCGCTGCGAAGGCAACGTGTGCAAACATGCATTGACTTAACTGAGCCGTTTACAACTGCTCTTACCTTTCTTACGTTAGGCTTCCAGGTTCTATTAGATCTTCTGTGAGAGTGGCTGACCTTTATACCGAAAGTAACGCCTTTTCCGCAAACATCACATTTTGCCATTTTATTACACCTCCTGACACGTTTATCAAAACATCATGCAATATTTTAACACAAACTTTCCGAGAATGCAAGGGTTTTATTACTTTTTTGTGAAAATTTTTTAAAATTATTGTTTTGCACATATAATTTAGGCAAATATCGCGTAAAAGTTATGTAATTTTTATTGAAAAATATG
Source organism: uncultured Oscillospiraceae bacterium (assembly GCA_945876665.1). Taxonomy (GTDB): domain Bacteria; phylum Bacillota; class Clostridia; order UBA1381; family UBA1381; genus Hominilimicola. The sequence goes on along the minus strand of CAMCPC010000251.1, from coordinate 901 downwards.
TCCGTATAGGGTATAATATATAATAAGGATTAGTTTGAAAAAGTCATGAAAGGCGGAAAAGCAAATGACGAATGATGAATATAAAATTCCACTTACTAAAATTATAGAAGAATTTGAGCTTGAAAAGATCTACGAAACAACCGATATTGAATCGGTAATGGTAACAAGGACGGATGTAAACAGACCGGGACTTCAGATGACGGGATTTTTCGATTATTTTGACAGTAATCGTATTCAGATTATGGGAAAGGTGGAGTTTACCTTTCTTGAGCATTTTACGGCAGATGAGAGAACCGCAAGACTGGAAAAGCTGTTTGAACAGCATATTCCCGCACTTATCATCACAAGAGGCTTGCAGATATTCCCTGAAATGATAGAGCTTGCGGAAAAGTATAATGTCCCGCTGCTGAGAAGCGAGAGCGCCACTTCATCGTTTATGAGTGCGCTTATTGCGTATCTGAATGTGGAGCTTGCCCCAAGACGTACGCGTCATGGTGTGCTTGTGGAGGTATACGGTGAGGGTATTCTTATTCTCGGCGAAAGCGGCGTGGGCAAGAGTGAAACCGCAATTGAGCTTGTAAAGCGCGGACACAGATTGGTAGCGGACGATGCTGTTGAGATAAAGCGTGTTTCGGATAATACGCTTGTAGGCTCGTCACCCGAAATTATCCGCCATTTTGTGGAGCTTCGCGGTATAGGTATAATTGACGTAAAGGAAATATTCGGTATAGGCGCTGTCAAGGATACGGAAAAAATTGATATGATTATTCATCTTGAGCCGTGGGAGGAAGGCAAGCAGTATGACAGACTCGGCATGGTTGACGAATACACGAATATCATGGGCATAAACGTGCCGTCGCTTACAATCCCTGTAAAGCTGGGCAGAAATCTTGCCGTTATC
>CAMCPC010000250.1 GCA_945876665.1 uncultured Oscillospiraceae bacterium | reverse complement strand
GATACAGTTATCACAGAAAAGTTTGACAATGACGCTCCGTCAAAGGTTGTTGAGGGTAATATCCCTGACGGCTGGATGGGTCTTGATATCGGTCCTAAGTCAATCGAACTATTCAAGAGTGTGCTTGCTGACGCTAAGACTGTTGTTTGGAATGGTCCTATGGGCGTATTCGAAATGCCTAACTTCGCAAAGGGTACAAACGAAATCGCAGCTATGCTTGCTGATCTTGACGCTACAACAATTATCGGCGGCGGTGACAGTGTTGCTGCTGTTAATCAGGCAGGTCTTGGCGACAAGATGAGCCACATCTCAACAGGCGGCGGCGCAAGCATGGAATTCTTGGAAGGCAAAGAATTACCGGGTATAGCTGCTTTGACAGATAAGTAATTTTAAGTCTGAATAAAATCGCCCAGCTCACCATTTTTTGCCGAGGGCAGTACAATAGTACGGCACCGTCGGCTGCAAAACGGCAATCTGAACGATTTTCTTTCAGCCTTTGACATAAAGAAGAAAGGACTAAATACAATGGGAAAGTATATTATCGCAGGTAACTGGAAGATGAACAAGCTTCCGTCAGAAACATATGACTTCGTTAAGGAAGTTGTTGAAGCAACAAAAGGCGCAACTTGTGAAGTAGTTTGCTGTACACCGTATGTATGCCTTGCTCCGGCAATTGAGGCTGCAAAGGGTACACACGTTAAAATCGGCGCAGAAAACCTACACTTCGAGGACAAGGGCGCATTCACAGGCGAGGTAAGCGCGGACATGCTTGTTGACCTTGGCGTACAGTATGTAATCATGGGTCACAGCGAAAGACGCGAATACAACAACGAAACAGATGAAACTGTTAATTTAAAGGCTAAGAAGGCACTTGAAAAGGGTCTTATTCCAATCGTATGCTGCGGTGAATCTCTTGAACAGAGAGAAGCAGGCATCACAATGGACTGGATTGCTATTCAGATTAAGAAGGCATTTGCTAATATCAGCGCAGACGATGCAAAGAAGGTTGTCGTTGCATACGAGCCAATCTGGGCAATCGGCACAGGCAAGACCGCTACTGACGATCAGGCAGAAGAGGTTTGCGGCGGTATCAGAAAGATTCTTGCTGACCTTTATGATGACGCTACAGCAAAGGCTATCACAATTCAGTACGGCGGCAGCATGAACGCAGGCAACTGCGCAGGACTTCTTGCAAAGCCGAACATTGACGGCGGACTTATCGGCGGCGCATCACTAAAGAGCGCAGATTTCGCTGTTATCACAGGCGCAGCTAAATAATGAAACTTATAAAAGGGCAGGCAGAATTGCCTGTCCTTAATTTTCTGTAAAGGAGAAACACAAATGGCAAAGAAACCAATCGCATTAATTATAATGGACGGCTACGGCATCAACAAAACACTTGAGGGCAATGCAATTGCCGCCGCAAAAAAGCCGAACCTTGACAAATATTTTGCAACGTACCCAAACACTCAGCTTAGTGCAAGTGGACTTGACGTTGGACTTCCCGACGGACAGATGGGAAACAGTGAGGTAGGACATACAAATATCGGCGCGGGACGCGTTGTTTACCAGATGCTTGTAAAGATTACAAAGGACATAAACGAGGGTAAAATCAATGACATTAAGGCTCTTTCAGACGCGATGGACGCTGCAAAGGAGAACGGAAAGTCACTTCATCTTATGGGACTTCTTTCAAACGGCGGCGTACACAGCCACAACGAGCATCTTTACGGACTTCTAAGAATGGCAAAGAAAAAGGGTCTTGAAAAGGTTTACGTTCACACATTCCTTGACGGACGTGACGTGCCTCCCACATCAGGCGTTGAATTTATGGCAGAGCTTCAGCAGGAAATCAAGGAAACCGGCGTAGGCTCAATCGCCACAATCATGGGCAGATTTTACGCAATGGACAGAGATAACGCGTGGGACAGAGTTGAAAAGGCATACAAGGCAATGGTTGACGGTGAGGGCATACAGGAAACTGACGCTGTTACAGCCGTTAAGAACTCATACGCAAACGACGTTACTGACGAGTTTGTTATCCCGACTGTTGTTGACAAAAACGGTATGATAAAAGAGGGCGACAGCGTTATATTCTTCAACTTCCGCCCCGACCGCGCAAGACAGATTACAAGAACATTTGTTGATCCGGACTTCAGCGGCTTTGAGAGAAAGTATTTCCCGTTAAACTTCGTCTGCATGACGCAGTATGACGAAACAATGCCGAATGTGTCAGTTGCATATCCGCCGGAATCCCTTGAAATGACATTCGGCGAGTACATCAGCAAAAAGGGTCTTACACAGCTAAGAATTGCCGAAACGCAAAAGTATGCGCACGTTACATTCTTCTTCAACGGCGGCGAGGAAAAGCAGTTTGACGGCGAGGAGAGAATACTTATAAAGTCACCGGACGTTGAAACCTTTGACATGAAGCCGGAAATGAGCGCATACGAGGTAACTGACGCGGTAGTTGACGCAATCAATTCGGACAAGTTTGACGTTATAATTCTTAACTACGCAAACTGCGACATGGTAGGCCACACAGGCGTTATGGACGCGGCTGTAAAGGCTGTTGAGGCAGTTGACGAGTGCGTCGGCAAAATGGTTAACGCCATACTTGAAAAGGGCGGACAGGCAATTATAACAGCCGACCACGGTAATGCGGACTGTCTGATTGACCCGGAAACAAAGGCAGTGTTTACCGCGCACACAACAAACCCTGTTCCGATGATTTTAATCGGCGCGGGCGATGTTAAGCTAAAGACAGGCAGACTTTGCGACCTTTGCCCCACAATGCTTGATTTGATGGGACTTGAAAAGCCGGAACAGATGACAGGCGAAAGTCTGATTGTTAAATAACTTTGCATTTTAAAAGGAACC
>CAMCPC010000249.1 GCA_945876665.1 uncultured Oscillospiraceae bacterium | reverse complement strand
AGCTGTCTTTGATATTCTAAAAATCCTGTTGGTTTTCCCATTATACTTTCCTCCTTTACGCAATTTCAACCTTTTTACCGGTTACGTTTTCAAATGCAATCAGCATTGCTTCATCTCTGTCTGTTCCCTTTTCCAGTTCCTCATCAAGAACAGTTATAACCTTTTTATAATCGTTCGGAATTACCTTGACAAAGTTCGCTGCTTCATTATCCCAATCGTCAAGAATAGCCTCAGCAACATCGCTGCCCGTATTTTTAACGTGCTTTTCAAGCATTTCCTTTAGCTTTGCCAAATCCTTATCTTCAAGAGTTTCAAGAGATACAAGCTCCTTATTGCAGTTTTTATCAAGGCTTGCGTCCTTGTTATAAACATACGCCATACCGCCCGACATACCTGCGGCAAAGTTTCTGCCTATTTCTCCGATTACGGCAACGCAGCCGCCTGTCATATACTCGCAGCCGTGGTCGCCGATACCCTCGACAACGGCAGTCATACCGGAGTTTCTTACGCAGAAACGTTCGCCCGCACTGCCGCGGATATACGCCTCTCCCTTTATAGCGCCGTAGAAAGCAACGTTACCGATAATTACGTTTTCACTCGGCACAAAGGTTGCGTCAGACGGCGGTACAACGATAATCTTACCGCCCGACAAGCCTTTTCCGATATAGTCGTTGCTGTCGCCCTCAAGCTTCATCGTGACACCCGGCGCAAGGAATGCGCCAAAGCTCTGTCCTGCGCTGCCGACAAAGTTAAGCTTTATGCTGTCCTCGGGAAGTCCTGCTTCGCCATGATTTCTTGCAATTTCAGACGAAAGGATTGTACCCGTTACACGGTTAATATTCGTAATTTCAAGCTTTGCCTCAATCTTCTTGCCGTCCTTTATTGCCGGCTCGCAAAGCTTTAATAATGTGTTCATGTCAAGCGTCTTGTAAAGCTCATGATCCTGCATTTCGTTATGGTATCTCTCATAGTCGTTTGAGCAGATTTTCGGCTGATATAGAAGTGACGACAGGTCAACCTCTTTAGCTTTCCAGTTATTCTCAATCGTTCTCTGGCTCAGTCTTTCAACGTGACCGATCATCTCGTCAACTGTCTTTACACCGATTTTAGCCATCCATTCACGCAAATCCTGTGCAATAAAGCGCATGAAGTTTTCAACGTACTCCGGCTTACCGCAGAAACGCTTTCTCAATTTCGGGTTCTGTGTGGCAACGCCCACAGGACAGGTATCAAGATTACATACTCTCATCATTACGCAGCCTATTGAGATTAGCGGGCCTGTCGCAAAGCCAAATTCCTCTGCGCCAAGAAGTGCGGCAACGGCTACATCGCGTCCTGTCAGCAGCTTACCGTCTGTTTCTATAACCACTCTGTTTCTTAAGTTGTTCATCAAAAGCGCCTGATGTGTTTCCGCAACGCCAAGCTCCCAGGGAAGTCCGGCATGACGCACACTCGTCTTTGGCGCTGCGCCTGTACCGCCGTCATAGCCCGATACAAGGATAACGTCCGCTCTGCCCTTTGCAACGCCGACTGCGATTGTGCCGACACCTGCCTCTGAAACAAGCTTTACGGTTACTCTCGCGTCACGGTTTGCGTTTTTAAGGTCGTGGATAAGCTGCGCCAAGTCCTCGATTGAATATATATCATGGTGCGGCGGAGGTGAAATAAGTCCCACACCCGGAGTCGAGTGTCTTGCCTTTGCAATCCACGGGTAAACCTTACCGCCCGGCAGGTGTCCGCCCTCGCCCGGCTTTGCGCCCTGCGCCATCTTTATCTGAATTTCCTTTGCATTCTGCAAGTAGTGGATATGAACACCGAAACGTCCCGACGCAACCTGCTTTATTGCGCTTGAACGGCTGTCGCCGTTTTCATCGGGGATATATCTTTCGGGGTTCTCGCCTCCCTCACCGCTGTTTGACTTACCGCCGAGTCTGTTCATGGCGATAGCAAGACATTCGTGCGCCTCCTGCGAAATTGAGCCGTAGGACATTGCGCCTGTCTTGAAACGCTTTACGATACTGTCAACGCTTTCAACCTTGTCGATTGCGATTGGCTTGTCGATTGTCTTTATATCAAGCATACCGCGGATTGTACACTGGTGCTGCTGATGTTCGTCCATTTCCTTTGCGTATTCCTTGTACAGATTATAATTGCCTGTGCGGCACGCCATTTGCAGCTTATAGATTGACTCGGGGTTGAACATATGGTATTCGCCGTTTGCTCTCCACTTGTATTCACCGCCTGTTTTAAGCGCCTTTTTGCCGTTTACCTTGTCAAAGGCCTCCGTGTGACGCAGCAGCACCTCTTTCTGGATATGCTCCAGACCGATACCGCCTATTCTTGTTGTTGTGCCTGTGAAATACTTTTCAACAACACTCTGTGAAATACCAAGCGCCTCAAAAATCTGCGCACCCTGATATGACTGGATTGTTGAAATACCCATCTTTGACATAACCTTAACTATGCCCTTTGTACAAGCCTTGTTAAAGCGCTTTACGCCCTCCTCGTAGCTGTACTGGGTAAGCTTGTCATTAACAAGCTCCTCAATAGCCTCATATGCCATATACGGATTTACACCGTTCACGCCGTAGCCGATAAGGCACGCAAAATGATGTACCTCTCTCGGCTCGCCCGATTCAAGAACGATAGAAACCTTCATTCTTGTACCCTTTCTGATAAGGTGGTGATGAAGTCCTGACGCAACAAGCAGTGCGGGGATAGGCGCTTTATCCTTGCTTACGCCCTTATCTGAAAGTATGATTATATTATATCCGTTTTCAATTGCTATATCGGCAGCCTCAAAGATTGTCTCCATAGCCGTTTCCATATCATTCTCCTGCTTTGTGTTGAACAATGACGGAATTGTGATTGACTTAAATCCCTCAAGATTTATATTTCT
>CAMCPC010000248.1 GCA_945876665.1 uncultured Oscillospiraceae bacterium | reverse complement strand
TATTATCGTTTTAAAACATTTTTTATTTTTTTCACAACAGTGCTGTCTTCAAAATTTTCGAATATTTCCGCTTGCTTTTCGACGTACCACAGCTTTGCATTATCAGTGTTTTTCACGGATTTCACTGTATCGGCAACCATGACAAATGCAATGACAGCCGTCAGAATATATGTAGTTATAAGGCTCATATTACTGATCATTCCGATTGTAAACGGTGCGATAAACTTCACAAGCAGAACCGTCATAATACCAAAGGCAAGCGCTCCCAAAGCACATACTCTTCCGTTTATGTTCAGCGGCCAGCCTGTGTAATCCCACCATCTTCTGCCAAACAGCGCCTCAAGCATCCATGACACAAAATATTCAAGTACGCCTGTGACAACTATTCCGGCAACGAACAGCACACACGCATTTTCGATCCAGCCGAGCAGCAAAAGATCGAGCAGCGCGCCTATTCCGTATATCGGACAGAAGCAGGTACTCAGAAATCCGCTGTTAACTAATTTTCTCCGCTGTATTGTATAATAAGCCGACTCATATGCCCAGCCTATGAAACTGAATACAGCAAAACATAGGAAGTAACGGCATAAATTCATAATTAACCCCCCTGTTAAATCATTTGTATTTCATCAAACAATTCAGTATACTTATCTGACGCCTTTGTATAAACCCTGCAATACGCGTTTTTCCTCTTGAAGGTTTCATACAAGGAGCAATACTTATCCACCATACACACAATCCAGCCCTCTCTGCATACAGGAGGCTTTATCGTAAGCGGAAACATATGTTTTTTTATAATATCCCTCTCTGTATCTGTAAGTGTGAAGTCCCTGTCAGCATTTCTCAGTGCCGTATCGGGATGCGTAAAACCATGAATATTACGTCCCCTTGCACCGTCGTGCCAGTCATACAGAAAATAATCATGCAGAAGCGCTCCGCGGATAAGGTCACGCTTTTTATAGCGTATACCAAGCAACTCCGCCACCTTTATACTGTAATATGCCACAGCCACCGTATGCTTCAAACATGACGTACCGCCATGCTGAATGAATTTATCCATTTTCCTCAGCTTTGAATTTTCAGATAAATTCTTCAGACAATATAAAACTGAATTCATTATTTTTACCGCCTTTTTTCATATACACAACATTATCCTGTCTACATTATATCTTTACAGTGTCTGTATGTCAATGTTTCGGAGAAGTAATTTATCTAATTTTAATAATTCTTAACATTTTTTTAACTTTTATATAACGAAAAACAGCCGAAATCCGGCTGTTTTCATCAATCTATTTATTCTGCGCGATAATTATGCGTATTCTTCCTCCCGAAGTCTGCGCCTTATCATAATAGGCAGTCAGGCGGTAATTACCGTTTATGGCATCATCAAGAGGTATCTTCATGTACGTTGAAGCATCCTTTCTGTGGTAAACAACAACATCATTGCTGAGAAGATATTTCTGTGAGCCAATTAAAGCTTCTGTACGCGTAAGCTCCGATATATTTGACGAATGAGCAACAAGCTGCTGCATACTTTCTATGCCCGTGCTTCCCATCTTAAATCTGTGCGGACCTGTGGAGCTGCTTGTAAAGCCTGTCATGTATGTATTCTGTGTTCCGTTTATATCAATCGTATATGCGCCTGTGACCTTGTCACGCTTTGTTACCAGACCGTAGGAATATGTATCTCCGGTTACATCTTTTAGTATAAGCTCATCAATCTCGCCTGCACCGTTCTTTGAATAGCCCAGCACACTTGAGCTGCTCAATGTTACACCGTCAATTCTCTGCGGATATATTCTGCAATAAGCAGGTGTGTCATCGGAATATGTTCCGGAAGTATCAAGGATTTTTACATCCTCAGCAAGGTCAGTATCACCTATTCTTCCCTTTGACGCACTGACCTTTCCGTACACATCGGCGCCGTTTCTCAGCTTTGACAGTGTCGCCTTGCTGTTTTTGAAGCTTATCCTTACGGCAGAGCATACAAGGGAGCTGTAATTTGAAGATGTTGCGTACTCGTTAACGATTCCGTCAGCGGTTACCACTTTTGCATAATAGCTTGAATATACGGTATTATCCGCATTTGTGAAATCCTTTTTCCCCGCCTCAATAACGAAGCCGTTTTCACTGCCTGATGATGCCGTTACAGATGACGCACTTCCTCCTGCCACTCCCGCGACAGAACCTGTTCTGCCAAGCAGCAGAGTTATCGTATCACCGTATTTACAGTTTCCGCTTGATGACAGCGCGTTAAAGGCTTCCACGCTCTCAACTGTATATTCCTTGCCCGAAACGGTAACGCTTGTCGGCGAATCCTTTGTAGGCGTCGCCTTTTCGTAAACGCCTGTCACCTTATCCGTATACGCAAGAACCATATTCAAATCGGCGCTGTAATAAATAATATCGTTCGTCTGAATGTCAGAAGCCGATACCTTATTGCCGTTTCTCATTACGGCTGTTGAGGAATTTGTATCAAAGCTTGCTGTCCAGTCTGAATTTTTCACGCATACAGGTCCTTCAAGGCTGCCCTCCTGATAATTCACATAATCAATTGAGCCGCCGCCTGTGCGCTTTACATAAAGTATGTCGCCCATTTCAAAGCCGTTCTTAACACTTAAATATGTTGTGGCATTCTGATTTTTATATACTGTCGTACTGTCAGGTATATCTATTGTTTCAAATCTGCCGTTGTTATATCCCACAACCGCATTCGGAAGCATTGAATAAACCACATATTTTTCGTACTTTTCAGAATATCCGTCATCGGGAACAAAGGCTACAAGCTCCTTAGAGTTCTTTATGAACATAGTTCCTTCCTTGCCTACATTGCCGTCAGTTAAATATTCACCCTTTGTATACTCTCCCGCTGAGGTGAATACCTTATCTGTACCGAGTGAG
>CAMCPC010000247.1 GCA_945876665.1 uncultured Oscillospiraceae bacterium | reverse complement strand
GAATGCGGGATAGTCGGGATCAATCAGGCTCGCAAACGGCTCTGCCGCGTTTGCCTGTCTTTCAAGCTCATCAAATGTAAGCTCTTCGCCCTCTCTTGCCCACTGACGCTTTGATTCCTGTATCAGCCACAGACCCATTATATTCTTAAGGAAACGAATTGTCTTGTTAACGCCGCCCTCATTTGTGAAGTTATACTCAAATGCACCGTCTGTTGTGTTAGGCTTATCAAGCTCAACACCCATAAGCGACCATGTACCTGACGATATGTAAATAAAATCCTTTTTGTCAACAACAGGAACAGACGCAACAGCGCTTCCTGTATCGTGAGAAGCAACTGCAACAACAGGGATTTCATCAATGCCAAGCTCCTCTGCAAGCTCCGGCTTAATCTTGCCCACAATTTCTCCGGGGACAACAACATCTGTAAGAATATCAGTCGGAATGCCCATTTTCTTTAGCAGATCATATGACCACTCGTATTTTTCACTGTTATAGAACTGCGTTGTTGACGCATTTGTGTACTCCGTCTTTTTAACGCCTGTCAGGAAGAAGTTGAACAGATCCGGCATCATCAGCATTGTCTTTGCGTTCTTAAGCGCGCTGTCACCCGAAAGCTTTGCGGCAAGAAGCTGATAAAGCGTATTGAACCAGTTGAAAGCAATACCTGTTTCCTTGAAGATTTCTTCCTTTGGCACAAGCTTAAATGCCTCGTCATACATACCCTCTGTTCTTGTGTCACGGTAGTGATAAGGATTGCCAAGCAGCTTATCGTTTTCATCAAGCAAGCCGTAGTCAACTGCCCATGTGTCAATACCGATACAGTCAATGTCGCGGTCACCCGAGTTTGCGCACTTTAAAATTCCCTGCTTTATTTCAAAGAACAATCTTAGCACATCCCAGTGCAAATCACCGTTTATATTAACGGGGTCATTCGAAAAACGATGCTTTTCCTCCAACGTAATCTTTTCACCGTCAAAGGTTGCAAGCATTGCACGTCCCGATGATGCACCAAAGTCAAAGGCTAAAAATTTGTATGTCTTACCCATATTCGTTTCCTCTTTTCTTTTTGATAGTTTTGGATATAATTATTATACAATATATCAAATAATATGTCAATATTTCACAACTGGTAATTTGGATTCCTCCACAAAAAAACTCCGGCTTAACCGGAGTTTTTATCATTTAGAATTAGAACAATATCTGTGAATTATACTTATCAAGAATGTTTCTGATATTGCTTAGTCTTGTTTCAATATCAACATAGCCGTTTACGTCATATGCGCTTGTAGCTTTCAGCATAACAGGTGTATACCATGCGTTCGGATCAAGGTCTACGATCGAGTAAAGCTCAGGTGTTACTTCTGTACCGTCCGGACCCACAAGAAGCGCATCACTTCTGCCTATAATCTGATTGAACATTGAGCAGAATTCAGCTCTTGTCATAATTCTGTCAGGCTCAAACTCTGTATCGCTTATACCCTGCATATATCCGTATGCGTTAACAATCTCGATATATGTCTTATATGGATTGTCAGCAATATCTGCGAATGATGTTTCTGCTGTATCTGAAAGGTTCAGACCGTAAGCAACAAGCTTTGCAACCTCGCCTCTTGTTACAGCGCCGCAGTATACTTCATCTATGCCGTCAAATGCACCTGTGCTTGCGATATAAGCAAGACCTCTTTCATACCATGTACCGGCATGAGCTGCAATATTGTCAGTTACAGGATATGAAACATTCTTCGTATCATACTTCTGATCAATCATTCTCATAATCATTGCTGCAACCTGTTCTCTTGTAACAGCATCATTAGGAGCCATCTCAACTTCAGCTACCCACTTGCCGCCGATTACATTGCCTTCATCATCAGTTACGTCTACTCTCTGTATAGCAGGCTCATAACCGAAGATATAAGCATAGCCTACACCGTCAAGATCGATTGGTGTACCTGTCGGAACAGGCTCCAATGTTGGTTCAGGTGTAACAACCGGTGTTTCTGTAGGCGCAGGTGTTTCACCCGGCTTAACAGCTGAATCTGCCTGCCAAATAATTCTTCCGGCACCGTTAATTGTAAGAGTATCTGTATGAAGCTGACCATAAAGTGTACCTGAACCTACTACTTCTGAATCAGCATTTGGTACACATACGATACCATATACTTCTGTCTGTCCGCCTGTTATCGTAAATACTTCGGCATTTGATTTAATATCACCATAGAATGTTGTAGAACCTGAAATTTCAAGTGTTTCTGCGTTCACCGTCATATCTGCAACAGCAATCTTACCTGCATTCAAAACAACATTTCCGCCTGTGATATAAAGGTGTGTATTTTCTGTACTTCCTGAAATCTTAGGCGAATACTGTTTGTTTTCATCTAACAAAGCATAATTAACAGCAAGATTCGACAATGTATTTACATTATTTATATAAATATAAGCCTGATTGTCACCTACAACTGTAATGCTCGGGTTAACAGGATTTATCAAATTATTGATAACAACAGTAACATCGCCGTTAGTTGTATCTACAACCATCGCCTGTTCATAATTCTGCCAATTATCCTGAGTTCCATTCATTGTAAGATTTTCAATATAAGTATCTTCTGTAATTGTCTTTGGTCCATCCGGACTTGGCTTGTATACAGCCTCATTTTTTTCCATGTCCCAGCTGTCATATACCTGCGATGCGTACACATCCATCTTAACATCGCCTAAATTGTTTGCTATTTCGGGAACAGAAAACGCTTCATATGAACATTCAAAGCTTGTGTCCTTATCAAGGATTGCGCCCTCATGCTCTACCTGCGTGCTGTAGTAGTTGATACCATCTGTAGTACCGTTATCATTTACGTGTACATAACCTTCTGCTGTTCTGTACTGTGTCCATTCATCGTTGTTGTCATCACTTCCGAATACTGTGTTTT
>CAMCPC010000246.1 GCA_945876665.1 uncultured Oscillospiraceae bacterium | reverse complement strand
TGTAATAATGAACGATTATCTTTCTGTCCTCCTCAGGTATAACAATGTCATTTGAAGTGGCGGTTATGTATTTTTCCACGGCATACTCTGCGATACGGTCAAGATGCTGACCGTACAGACCACGATCCGCCTGATAAAGATGAAGAACCGCATTTCTATTATTCTGTGCAAGGCTTACAGCAGCCAAAAGACAATCCTCAAAGGAATCGAGGCTTGCGTTTTCGCTGATTATCCTGTCTGCCTCGGCTTGAAGTACTGCCTCTATAAGTGCAGGCAGATCCTGAAAATGATAATAAAATGAGTTGCGGTTGATTCCGCAGTCCTCAACAATATCCTTTACGGTAATATGATTTACAGGCTTTTCATTGAGCAGACCAAGAAAGGATCTGATAATAGCGTCACGGGTAAAATTCGGCAAAAAAAGTCCCTCCGATAAAATATTTTCTATTATTGTAGCATAACACAAAATAAAATTCAACCGCCTTATTATAATTTTTATTGCAAAAATAATGTTTATATGATAAAATATAAATATAAATACTATCATCGGAGGAAAATAATGTCACAGATAACAAAACGTGCATTGGCGGCATCACTGAAAAATATGCTGCTGAAAAAGCCGCTGAATAAGATAACCATAAACGATATTGCCGAGGACTGCGGCATCAACCGCATGACCTTTTACTATCATTTCAAGGATATTTACGACCTTGTGGAATGGACATGTGAGGAGGACGCTGCAAAGGCTCTGGAGGGCAAAAAGACCTACAATACATGGCAGCAGGGTTTTCTGAATATTTTTTATGCCGTGCTGGAAAACAAGCCGTTTATTATGAACGTGTACCGCTCAGTAAGCCGTGAGCAGGTAGAAATCTATCTTTATAGGGTCACATACGATCTGCTCATCGGCGTTGTGAACGAGCGCTCCGCCAATATGTCGGTCAGCGAGGACGACAAGAAGTTCATCGCTGATTTTTACAAGTTTGCATTCGTCGGCATAATGCTTGAGTGGATAAAAAACGATATGAAAGCTGACCCGAAGCAGATAGTCGACAGAATAAGCAACCTTATTCACGGCGATATTACCCGTACACTGGAAAACTGCCGCACCGACAGACCCGTTACATCAAATCACTCCGAATGATAAAAAAATATACAGCTTCGCCCCCGTGATAAAGCTTTTATCACGGGGGCAGTTTTATTTATTGTAAAATCAGTTTTTCCGCTTTATAATATAGCTGTAAACCAAAACAACAAAGCTTTAAGGAGGCTGTTATTATGTATTATTCAAGCGGAAATTACGAAGCATTTGCAAGACCCGAAAAGCCAGAAGGCGTTGACAGGAAATCGGCATACATCATCGGTACGGGACTGGCTGCCCTTACTGCTGCGTGCTATCTTGTAAGGGACGGTCAGATGAAGGGCGAGCACGTTCATATCTTCGAGAAGGATCCTATTCCCGGCGGTGCCTGCGATGGATATGAATATCCCGGTCTGGGATATGTAATGCGCGGCGGACGTGAAATGGATAACCATTTTGAGGTAATGTGGGATCTGTTCCGTTCGATACCGTCCATTGAAACAGAGGGTGTAAGCGTGCTGGACGAATACTACTGGCTCAACAAGCACGACCCCAACTACTCCCTAATGCGTGCCACCGAAAAATGCGGTAAGGACGCCCACACAGACGGAAAGTTCGGTCTTTCCGACAAGGGCGCCATGGAGATAATGAAACTGTTCTTCACGCCCGATGAACAGCTTTACGACAAGAAAATCACAGACTTTTTTGATGATGAAGTGCTGAATTCAAACTTTTGGCTCTACTGGCGCACAATGTTCGCCTTTGAAAACTGGCACAGCGCACTTGAAATGAAGCTGTATATCAAGCGTTATATTCATCATGTAGGCGGTCTACCCGATTTCAAGGCGCTGAGATTTACAAGGTACAATCAGTATGAATCCATGATACTCCCCATGATAAAATATCTGGAAGGCTTCGGAGTGCAGTTCCATTATAATACCAAAGTTGTAAATGTTGAGTTTGATATTACTCCCGAGAAAAAGCAGGCAAAAAAGATAATCCTGCTCCATGACGGCAAGGAGGATTCCGTAGACCTTACCGAAAATGACCTTGTATTTATCACCAACGGAGGTTGCGTTGAAAATTCTTCTCTCGGCTCCCAGAATACTCCCGCTGATTTCAACACCGAAATCAAGCCGGGCGGCGGCTGGGATATGTGGCGTAAGATAGCCGCACAGGATCCCTCCTTCGGTCACCCCGACAAGTTCTGCTCTGCTCCCGAACAGAGCAACTGGATGAGTGCCACCGTAACAACGCTGGACGATAAAATAGTACCATATATCAAGAATATCTGTCAGCGCGACCCGTTCTCCGGCAAGGTAGTAACAGGCGGAATAGTTACCGTTAAGGACTCCAACTGGCTCCTCAGCTGGACATTTAACCGTCAGCCACAGTTCCGCACACAGCCCAAGGGACAGCTTGTTGGCTGGATATACGGTCTTTTCAGCGACAAGCCGGGCAACTTTGTAAAGAAGCCCATGCGCGAATGTACGGGTAAGGAGATATGCATGGAATGGCTCTATCATATTGGTGTGCCGGAAAATGAGATTGAGGTGCTTGCAGAGCACAGCGCAAATACGGTACCCTGCATGATGCCGTATATCACCGCATTCTTTATGCCCCGTGCCGCAGGCGATCGTCCTGATGTTGTACCCAAGAAAGCAGTAAACTTTGCGTTTCTTGGTCAGTTTGCCGAAACAAAGCGCGACACCATTTTCACCACTGAGTATTCTATGCGAACAGGTATGGAGGCGGTATATACTCTGCTTGACATTGACCGTGGCGTTCCCGAGGTATGGGGCAGCGTATACGATGTCCGCGATCTGCTTAACGCTACAGTTCAGCTTCGTGAC
>CAMCPC010000245.1 GCA_945876665.1 uncultured Oscillospiraceae bacterium | reverse complement strand
ATGTGCAGAAATACAGGTAGTATTTGTTACCGTATTTAATAGCCTGACTTGCCCATGCGGACGTGTCATCATTTCGCCATGAAACATCTGTTGCTTTCATAACTGCGCCTTTGTATTCCCATGTTTGCATATCTTTTGAAGAATAGCATACCCATTCAGGCATAACGTAGCCATCGCTCGTTGAAGTGTCGTGACCTGCGTACAGATAAACTGTATCGCCTTCAACCATAGCGGCAGGGTCGCCTGCATACATTGTATTGCCGTCAGCGTCAAAGCCTAAAATCGGATTGCCGCTTGTGCTTTTTGAAACTACTGTTGGAGTAGTTTCAACATGGTTTATAATTTTTGTACTCTGTGCAACTGCACTCTTCTTTTTAGCGAAGCTTGCAATAGAATTTTGGTCGGTACCTGTCATGATAATGGCGCTTTCTCTCTTGTCCTTGTCATAGCCTGTCAGAACGAACAGCTTCATTATGTCGCCGTTCTTGTAGAATTCATATTTTTCTTCATCACCGTCAGCCTCAAAATTAAGAGTTACGGTGTGGTTGCCGTCATATTCCCATGTGCCGAGGTCGTTGCCAAGCGTGCCGTCAGCCTGCAATATAATCTCTGATGAATGTACAGGCAAGTCACTGCCCTTGTATGCGCCGCTCTTGCTTACATCTGTGACACCTTCAGCAAATATAGTATGACCAACGCTTGATAAATCCCATGTGCCGTAAAGCATTTTTTCGGGGATAGCCTGTTCCTTTTCGCCGGCATAAACAAGCGGTGAAATTACCGGCCAGCCGTCCTCTGTCCAAAGTATTTTCTTAACCTGTAAGAATGCGACTGCGTCTGCAACCTTGCGGCAGTGCTGAACAAGATACCAGCTTCCGTCATCGTCCTTGAATACGCTGTTGTGACCGCTGCCTAAGTATTCGATGCCGTCACCAAGCTGGAATGAGCCGGACATCTTGTAACCCCAAAGCTCGCTGAGTGTGCCGCCTTCCTTCACCTGATCCGCGTAGGTTGTGCCTACAGGTCTGTCCTGCTGGTCAAGAAGAAGTCTGTGCGGAGCGGAGTTTTCTAAAACTTCTGCAAACGTTTTGTCTGTCCTTGCAATTCTGATGTTATAATTTGTGCCAAGCCAGCCGTAAGATGTGAACATATAGCGATAGCCGGTGTCCTCGTTGTATACGGTGTATGGACCCTCAGGACCGGCAACACCGGCAGGTGTCGAATACATTCTTGTACCGAACTTTTGGCAGGAGGAAAGGATTGTTGCGTCTGACGTATAGTCAACACCCTTTACCAAGCCTGTATCAGCGTTAAGCTCCGCCATATGAATACCCTTCCAGAATGAACCCCAGATAAAGTATGTCTTACCGTCTGAATCTGTAAAGATATTTGCGTCAATCGCATTTGTGTTGTAATTGCTGTTTTCTTTACTTGCAACAACTACTCCGCAGTCCTGTGTTTCGCCGTCCCATAGTCCGGGTGATTTAGCTTTTACAAGGCTTATAACCGAGTTTCTGCCGCCAAGACCGCAGGAGGTTGAAAGGTAGAACCAGTACGGATATTCGTCACCCTCCTTGTATAGAATATCGGGTGCCCAGTATGTGCCGTTTGCTGTTGTACCCGAATAGTTGTTTGCAATAAATGTTTTTGCCTTTTCGGGCACTGTTACAGTTCTTGTATAATCGTGCTTTTCCCAGTTTACTAAATCCTCTGATTCAAACACAAGGTTGTGTGATGAATACGCGAAATAGTGATGAGAAACAGGGTCTTTGAAAATTGTCGGGTCATGCGCACCCTCTGTTGTAGCCGCACTGTCAGCGGGGGCTGCGTCAGGGAAGGATACATCTGAAACAGGAAGATAACCTGCGTCATAATCTACAGTTGAATCACTGAGGCTTCTTATATTCACCTTGTAGTATGCGGCGGAACTGTCACCGATGATTGTCTCTGAAAATTCCTTGCTGTCCATAATACCAAGTGAAACAGATGCTGAAGCTGTACTCGTGAGAGCATTGCCGTTGCTGTCGTATGGTATAATATCAAAGGTAACGTTACTTTCTGATGGCGTATAGTTGGTAACGCGTGTCTTTACAGTAACTTTCTGACCGTCTGCGATCTGGAACACCTTATTATCCTTTATCGGCTGCAATCCGCCTACACTGTTCCATACAAATACCTTGACGGTATCATCTGCGTTTTTCTTCAATCCTGTGAAAGTAACAGATTTTGTGTCTTTATTCATGTCTGTGTCTTTTTTTACATCAACACTTGAAAGTACACCGTCTGTATATGATGCGGCTATAACTGTGAATTTATCCTCGCTCACTGATGGCAGTGAAACAGTAACATCGTTGCCGTTTTCGGTCACATCATAGTTCGAATAAAACTGAGTGTCTATTTCAAGACAATTCTTTTCTGAGAGAAGCTTTTGCTTTTCACGTTCAACAGCCTTAGCGCTGAGTGCTGTGATTTCTTCAGCTGAAAGCGCCTTGCCGTAAATTCTGAAATCGTCCATCATGCCCGAAAAGCCTTCGCCGGCGCCCCAGTTGCCGTGACCAATCCATGTTGACGCGTCAGCGGTGAACAGCGACGCTATATCAACTGCGGCTGTGTCAGAAGCGGCAAGAGAGCCGTTTACATAAATCCTTGAGCCGTTTGCCGTGAAGACAGCAGTTACATACTGCCAGTCCGTATATGTACCGTTAGCAGTTATTGAGCTAAGACGTGTGCCGCTGTTGTTGTAGCGCTCTGCGGTAATGTTTGAAGAAGTGGCAAGCATACCTATATATTTTTCATTAAGATAATCCTGTGAGCCGCTTACAGGCGTTGTCATAAACGCCCACCTGCTTGACGGCTTAATCCAGAATGAAAATGTGGCCGCTTCTTTGCCGTTTAAAATTCCCTTTGGCAGCTCAAGATAATTTCCTGCCGCGT
>CAMCPC010000244.1 GCA_945876665.1 uncultured Oscillospiraceae bacterium | reverse complement strand
AGGGCAATGTAACCCGTGCGGAAACAGCTGCTTTGATTGACAGATTTGTAAAATTGAGCGGCACAGCTGAAAATTGATATAATTTTCGTCTACAGCAGACATAAAAACAACCCGATTCTATTCAGAATCGGGTTGTTTTGTATTATGAGTTGCAAAATTTAAAAAATTTTTTTCATTTTTTCAGCTTTTCTGTGTCCTTTTGATGTCCTTTGGGGTGTATAATGTATGATATAAGAATATTTAATCTAAAAAAATTAAATTCAGAGGTGATATAAAATGAAAAAACGAATTTTATCAATGCTTGTGGCGTTGGCACTTTTTATGCCGATGATGTGCGCGTTTAACATCGTTAAACCGCCCTCGGCACAGGCGGAATCTTCAACGCCTGTGGCGCGGGCGAACGGAGTTGATTACTACTCGTTCGACAAAGCATGGGCAGAGGCAATTAAAAACAGCGGCACATTTAAGCTGCTGACAAACTGGTGGGCGTCAAACGGGGAATTTAAAACGGATAATAAGGATTATAAGGCTTACTTCAAAAGCGGTGCGCTTTGTGTGCCGGAGGGGAAAACAGTAACTATTGACCTTAACGGTTACAGCATAAGCCGCGGTTTGTACTATAGAAATCATGAAGCCGTTTCAGACGGCGAGGTCATTTACCTGTCAAAGAATGCCGTACTGAGTATTGATGACACATCACCCGGCGGTGACGGACGTATCGAGGACGGAAACAGCAGAAACGGTGGCGGCGGTATACACGCAAAGTCCGGCTCGCTCATATATATGCACGGCGGCAGTATTGCCTATTGTCAATCGGCCGGCTGGTGGCGCTTTTCTGATCACAAAGGCAGTGCGGTGCAGCTGGAAAGCGGTGCGGCAATGTATATGTACGGCGGCAAGCTGTATAATAACAATTATAATCCGACCTTCAAACACACGACGTCCGAAGGGGTGCCTAACGGCGGCGCAGTAAAGGTTGAATCGAATGCGCGATTTTATATGTACGGCGGCGAAATAATGTATAACACTGCTATAAAGTATCAATACAATGAGACCCCGAAATCTGCATCCAATGGAACCGCTATTTACAGTGCTGAGGGCGGAACAGTGTATTTGTACGGCGGAAAAATACATCATAACGTCTCTAACTCCAACATCACAGAAGAAATAGGAGCGACTGTATACTGCGAGGGTGAATTGTATATGCAGGGAACAGAGATTGCATACAATTCGGCAGATACAGCTGTTCAGAATGTTAATAGAGCCTACTTCCGCGGCGGTTCTATTCATGATAATGAAAGGTATGGTATAATAGTAGGACCGGAAAACGATACTTATTTCGGCGGAAATATAGTTGTGAAGAATGCTGTCTTGTTTGGTAACTATAGGAAATCGAGTACGATGATAGTGAAAACCCGAATGAAAACGGAACCGTTTTCCGAAGGCGCCAATATAGTTATATGCAAGCCTTATAATCTTGACACATATGAAATATATCCGTTATCCGATACAGAAGGAAGCGGACAATATGCAAAATATTTCCATGCGGACTACGGGCGCGTTGTAAATGGTAGTGACGGCAAGCTGTATTATGATTGTAACTGGAAAAATGTAGAAGGATTCAATGCTGTGATAACAAACATTGATTCCGTTAAGCAGGGCGATTCTGACATTGACTATAAGCTGAATGATCAGGATTATGATTGGCTCGGCAATAACGTAACAATCCATGTTCCGGAAGATACCGATGTTACAAATCTTGCGGTTTCTTTTACGACAACCGGAACGGCAGATAGCGTAACATCAGGAAGCTCTCCCAAAAGCGGAAGTGTCATGGACTTTACAAAACCGGTAACCTATACGCTTTTACACAGTGACGGAAGAACGGAGCAAAACTGGACAATAACAGTTGTAAAGGATATGGCAGTACCGTCATACAATGTAACCGTAAACGGCGGTACGGGCAGCGGAAATTATAAGAAAGGCAGCGAAGTTTCCGTTGCGGCAGACGAGGTTGAAGACAAGCGTTTTGTTTCGTGGAACGCAGAGGGCGTTGAGCTGACCGATGAGCAGAAAGCCTCGCAGGCAATGAGCTTTACCATGCCAAATAATGATGTAACGCTTACGCCTGAATATAGGGATTTGCAGAGTCTTGCGGAGCTTACGATAACAGAGCCGTCATCAGGACAGCGCTTTGACGAGTATGCTACAGTTAAGTTGCCGGAGGGCGGCAGCGCGGAAATTCCGATTGAATGGACGCCAAAGGCGGAAAAGGCTGAATACGGAAAGACATATACCGCCGTTATGTCGGTATCGTCACAATTCGGCTTTGCTAAAAATATAAGGGCAACCGTAAACGGCAATGAAGCGACAGTAAGCAGGCTGAACGATAATACTATCGCGATTACATATGTATTTAACACTGCTAAAGCAAAGCTGCAGAGCATAACCGCACCGACCATGAACGCGGATAACGGTACGAAGTTCGAAAATATGCAGCTGCCACAAAAGGTTGGCATAATGACTACGGACGCAAATATTGTTACTGCTGACGTAGCATGGGAAACAAAGCCTGCTACATACTATAACCCATTATCACTGTACGCACAGCAGTTCACGGTAAAAGGAACTGTAACACTTCCGGATGCGGTTGACCAAAATGAGGTTGACCTTAATGTTAAGCTAACCGTCAATGTGTCTGCCGCAAATACAGCGGAAAGCGTGCAGGCAAATCTTGAGGAGGGCAGCTATACGGAAGTAAAAGAACTTGTGCTTTCAACAGCTACCGAGGGAGCGAAAATTTATTACAATATCAGCAATGACGGAACAGTGCCGGAAAAACCCGATCCGACCGATTCTGATGTTAAGGAATATACAGCTCCCATTCGGCTTGGAGAAGTTGGCAAAGCCTACACATACTGTATCAGCGCAATAGCTGTAAAG
>CAMCPC010000243.1 GCA_945876665.1 uncultured Oscillospiraceae bacterium | reverse complement strand
CCTTTGTCGGCACTACGCCGATGTCATAAAGGAACTTGTGCCAGAAACGTGAGTAAAGCAAATGCAGTGTTGTATGCTCCATACCGCCGTTGTACCAGTCAACAGGCGACCAGTATTCAAGCGCCTCCTTAGATGCAAGCGCCTCATCATTATGCGGATCCATATAGCGTAGGAAGTACCAGCTTGAGCCTGCCCACTGGGGCATTGTGTCAGTTTCACGCTGCGCCTTTCCACCGCACTGCGGACAGGTTGTTTCAATCCAGTCATATGCCTTTGCAAGCGGTGATTCACCGTTTTCGCCCGGCTCAAATGTTTCAAGCTCCGGCAACTCAAGCGGCAACTCACTTTCGGGAATTGCTACCCAACCGCACTTGTCGCAGTGTACCAGCGGAATTGGCTCGCCCCAGTAACGCTGACGTGAGAATACCCAGTCACGCAGCTTGAAGTTGACCTTTCTCTTACCAAGTCCCTGCTTTTCAAGCCAATCTATCATTGTCGGAATTGCTTCCTTTACAGGCAATCCGTTAAGGAAGTCGGAGTTTACCATATTGCCCTTGTATACGTCTGTATAGGCTTCCTCCTGCACATTCTTACCGCCCGATACAACCTCAATTATAGGCAGATTGAATTTCTTTGCGAAATCCCAGTCACGGCTGTCATGCGCCGGAACTGCCATGATTGCGCCTGTGCCGTAGGTTACAAGCACGTAGTCCGAAATAAACACAGGAAGCTGCGCGCCGTTTGCCGGATTTACCGCGTATATACCCTCAAGCTTAACGCCTGTCTTGTCCTTTGCAAGCTCTGTACGTTCAAATTCTGACTTCTTCGCAGCCTCTGCCTTATATGCAAGCACCTCGTCGTAATTGGTGATAGAATCCTTCATCTTTTCGATAAGCGGATGCTCCGGTGACATAACAGTGTATGTTGCGCCAAAAAGCGTGTCGGCACGTGTTGTGTAAACCACCATTTCATCGCCTGTCGAAAGCTTGAATTTAACCTCTGCTCCCTCACTTCTGCCTATCCAGTTTTTCTGCTGTGTCTTTATCTTTTCAAGATAATTTACATCGTTAAGGTCGTCAATCAATCTCTGCGCGTATTCTGTGATTTTCAGCATCCACTGACTCTTGCGTTTCTGCACAACCTCGCTGCCGCAGCGTTCGCAGACGCCATTGACAACTTCTTCATTTGAAAGACCAACCTTACAGCCTGTACACCAGTTTATGGGCATTTCCTGCTTATATGCAAGTCCGTGCTTGAACAGCTGTAAGAAAATCCACTGTGTCCACTTATAGTATTTCGGGTCAGTTGTGTTGATTTCTCTTGACCAGTCGAATGAGAAACCAAGCATCTTAAGCTGACGTGTGAAGTTTGCAATATTCTTTTCAGTTACTATTTTCGGATGAACCTTATTCTTTATAGCAAAATTCTCCGTAGGAAGTCCGAACGCGTCCCAGCCTATCGGGTAAAGCACGTTATAGCCCTCCATACGGCGCTTTCTTGCGATAATGTCAAGAGCCGTATAGCTTCTCGGGTGTCCCACGTGCAGACCTGCGCCCGATGGGTACGGGAACTCAATCATTGTAAAATATTTCGGCTTTTTGCTGTTAGTTTCAGCATGAAAAGCGCCTGTTTCCTCCCACTTGTCCTGCCATTTCTTTTCTATGGCTTTGAAATTGTAACTTTCCATTTGTATATAAACTCCTTTTTTATTTTATCCTTTTTTGTTATACGAACGCAGAAAATTTGTTCAGATTGCTGTCAAGATGGCAGGGTGCCGTATGCAGATACTGCCCCTGACATTTTGACGGTGAGATGGGCAAATTTAATCGTTCGTGGTAGTGCCGGCGTCGTCCCATAATCTCTCAATCGCGTAAAATTCACGAATTTCCTGCTGCATTACGTGTACGATTATATCGCCGTAATCCATCAGTATCCAGCTACCGCCGCGGTAGCCCTCCTTGTGGTGCACCGGAAAGCCTGCTTCATCCATTTTTTCCTCAACCTCGTCTATGCAGGCTCTGACCTGCACGGTTGACTGACATGACGCTACTATAAAATAGTCGCCGAGTGAGGTTTGCTGTGAAACATCAAGCACCTCGATATTGGTGGCTTTTTTATCATCAAGGGCTTTTTTGATTATTCCAACTTTTTCATTCATGTTTTGTGTCCCCTTTCTATTTTAGTGTCCCCCAGCATATAATCCCATGCGGAAATAGTGTCGGGGTGTATTATCTTGTTTTTCTCGGCATTGAATACAATGCTCTGTTTCAGTCCCATTATAAAGGCTTTGTCAATATCCTCATACGCAGTTTTTCTGAGTTTATCCACACCCGAAAAATCACGCATAGGCTCAATCATATCAGCTATATAGATTATCTTATCCAGAAGCGACATATTCTCTTTTGCAACAGTATGACATCGGATTGCTTCAAGGATTTCTTCATCATCAATGCCGTACTTGTCCTTTGCGACAGCCGCGCCCAAAGGCGCGTGTATAACAGCCTTGCAGGCAAGCGTTATTTTGTCAAGCTCAATGCCGTATTCAGCGCAAAGCTCAATCTGTTTATCGGTGTCATAGCCCTTTGCGCAGTCATGCAAAAGTCCTGCAATATAAGCCTTTTCTTCATCTGCGCCGAAAATTCGGGCAAGCTTCACCGCTTCGTCGCATACGCCAAGGCTATGCTTATAACGTTTTTCGCTTAATGTCTTTTTTAATTTATCCTTCATTCTGCTCACCATATAGATTATGTTGTTTTATATAATCAAGTACCTTATCGGGTATCATATATTTTACCGTTTTACTGTCCCCTATGCGCTTTCTTATATCTGTAGATGACATCTCGATTATCGGCGCAGATATAGGAAATATTTTATCTCCGTATTTCGCCTGCATTTCATTTAGCGTCCCCAAAAGCGTTTCATGAGATTTTCGCGCAAATACAAGGAGCGTACAC
>CAMCPC010000242.1 GCA_945876665.1 uncultured Oscillospiraceae bacterium | reverse complement strand
CCGGCGTCATCTGAACCACCAAATTCAGCGCCGCGAAGAACAAACAGCGGCACAATTGCAATCAGTATCGCAAGAATTAATAATATTATAGCACTTTTTGCTCTTTTTGTCATTTATTTCGCCTCCCTAAAATATCCGATAGCTGTAATTTCCTTTTTTGCGTATGTTTCAAGCGCCATAACTATAAGCACTGTAAGAATTCCCTCAAGAACTGCAAGCGGAAGCTGCGTCGGCGCAAATACGCCTAAAAACTTTACTGCTGAAGCGGCTATGCCGCCTGTTTCTGACGGATATGCAAGTGCAAGCTGTATGCTTGTCACACAGTATGTAAACAAATCGCCGATAAATGAGGCAATAAATACGCTCACAAGCTTGTTGACCTTAAGCTTCGGCAGCAGCTTATAAAGTCCGAATGATACAAGCGGACCTGCGATTGCCATTGAAAATGTGTTTGCTCCAAGAGTGGTAAGACCGCCATGAGCAAGCAGAATTGCTTGAAAGATAAGAACAATAATTCCCAGTATGCTTGTGGCGCAGGGACCGAACAAAATCGCTCCAAGACCCGTACCTGTCATATGAGAGCAGCTGCCTGTGACCGATGGAATTTTTAGTGATGAAATTACGAAAATAAATGCTCCTGCCATAGCAAGAAGTGTTATTGATTTTCTGCTTTTTGTAACCGTCTTTTTAATTGAGAAAAAACCGGTAATTAAGAATGGCAGGCATATAACGCCCCATGCGATACAGTACGGCGCGGGGAGATAGCCCTCCATGATGTGCATTGCTCCGGCATTGGTCGTTACACCGAACATCACCGCAAATACGGCGGACAGCAACACTATTTTTTTCTGTGTGTGAGTCATTTAAACTCCTCCTTTAAATTTTATTTATTGCAACTGCTTACACAGCTTCAATCAGTTTTTTCAGTTCGCTGACAGATCTGGGGTATTCCGCAGAGGAAATCAGCTTTTTTTCACAAAGTGCATCGTAAATTTCTAATATAACAGGGCGGCGCAGCCTTGCTCTTTTTATTATGTCGTCATTTCTGAACAAATTAATAGGTGTGTCGTCAGCAATTATTTCACCGTCAGAGAAAACAACTGCCCTGTCCGCCCATCTGTATGCAAAATCCACATCATGTGTTGAAATAAGTATCGTCTTGCTCTCCTTATTAAGTCTGTCTAAAACGTCCTCCAGCATTTTTTTATTGATTGGATCAAGTCCCTCTGTAGGCTCATCGAAAATAATAACCTTTGGTTTCATTGCAATTATATCCGCAATACTGACGCACTTTTTTTCTCCGCCGCTTAAGTAATGGGGCGGTCTGTCCTTGATGTGAGTTATATTCATATATTCCATCGCTTCTTCACATCTTGCTATAACCTCGTCACGCGGCAGCTTCATATTCATCGGCCCAAAGGACACCTCCGCAAGAACAGTTGACGCGATAATCTGATTATCCGCATTTTGAAATACTATCCCTACATTTTTTCTTAATTCAATAATATTCTTTTTATCAATGGGTTTACCCTCAAAAAATATCTCTCCTTTATCAGGAGTTAAGACACCGTTAAGATTCAGAAAAAAGGTGGATTTTCCCGCGCCGTTTGAGCCGATTACCGCAAGGCGTTCGCCGCGGTGTATATCAAGGCTTATACCCTTTAAGGCTTTTTTATCCTCGTTATAGCTGTAGCTTAAATTTTTTACACTTAAAACCGTTTCCATATTTACCTCACAAAAAGCATTATTGCGCCTACGCACAGAAAATATATAATACCAATAATAATCTGATTTTTCTTAACAGGCTTTTTTTCCTCTAAAAACAGCAGCTCGCCCATATAGCAGCGTGACTCCATTGCGTCATAATAGGTATTCGCCTTTTTCAGCGATATTATAAGCAGGCTTGCCGCCGATGCCCCGAAGGTATAGCATGATGTTTTGAAAT
This sequence comes from uncultured Oscillospiraceae bacterium, assembly GCA_945876665.1. Lineage (GTDB taxonomy): Bacteria > Bacillota > Clostridia > UBA1381 > UBA1381 > Hominilimicola. The sequence continues at coordinate 1,014 of CAMCPC010000242.1, read as the reverse complement.
CACAATAGCCAAGCCTTGATTTTGCCGAGGTTTTTATACTGTGCTGTACCTCGGTAAGAATAAATATAAATCTGTAAATCATGTTCATCAGTTCAACAATAAGCTTGGGTATATGGATTTTTCGCATTGCCGACACAATTTCATTCACTGGAGTTGAAAGCGTCATCATATATAGTGAGCTTACCGCGCCCAAGGCTTTAAGCGCTGCCTTTACCGCTTTAAAAATTCCGATGTTTGTCGTATATATGTAAAAGAATTTTAAATTCAGATTATACTGCCCGACAGGCTCCTTTGAAAAGCCGGCTGCGATTGCGATAGTTCCCAGAATAATAAATGTAATCGGAATAGTCATAAGCTTTATATATCTTCCGCAATTAACTCCGCCTATTCCGATACTGATTATAGCCATTGCCGCAATAATGAAAAGCGATACGAATATATTTCCCGACGCAACACACGCAATCAGTGAGAGAAGGGCAAAAATTATTTTGAATTCACTGTTCCAGTGTTTTATTTTTGAGTTATACGCTATTGTATCAATCGAATACACGTTTTCATGTTTATGCTTCATTTTACTCCAAAAAAAATATACCGTATTCGGAAACTCCCGAACCGGCATAGCAAAAAACAGCCTTCAAAAAATACATTTTTGAAAACTCATACTGCCTCCGGTCATCGTTCGTAACCTGTGCATTTACTTACAAAAAAGGCAGGTCTCCTGACTAAGGTTCATCGGCACAGCTTGTCTTCCCGGTTTCCCAGTGACATAAAATAAGCCTGCCTCACCTACACAGTGGCGTGACCGTAAGGGATTTTCACCCTTTTCCCTATTATCCTGTAACCAGTGATTTTTCACTGTACAGGCACCTTTTTGTATTGAATTTTTATTTTTAATAATTGTATTATAGGCTCTTTTTCTCTGAAAGTCAACAGTTTTTTTAAAAGTCATGATTAAAATAATGTAGGTTTGTCAATGATGTGTTACAAAGTTTTTTAAAATAATTCGCCATCAGT
>CAMCPC010000241.1 GCA_945876665.1 uncultured Oscillospiraceae bacterium | reverse complement strand
TCCTTGAAGTCGCCTTCACCGGCCGTTAGCCGGCACCCTGCTCTGTGAAGCCCGGACTTTCCTCACCGAAAATCGGCGCAATCGTCTGACTTACTCTTTCGTTATTATACAATATTACTGTTTTTCTGTCAAATAAATTTAAAAATATCTTTATTTTCGGATTTTATTATTTCAATGTCTGCGTTCTTTAAAATATCCGCAAAAATATCCATAACGCATATTTCAGTCGGATAATGTCCCGCGTCAATAACGCAAATGCCAAGCTCTGTCATATCAATCATATTGTGATACTTCATATCACCTGTTATAATAACTTCCGCACCCTTATCCTTTGCAACCGGAATAACCTCACTACAGCTTCCGGAGGCAACCGCAACGGTGGTTATAACCTTGTCAAAATCACCTGCCGCGCGGACAGGAGTATTTAAAATTTCACTGCACATTTTTGCAAAATCACTGAATTTAACAGGACTTTTTAATTTTCCTATGCGTCCCAGACCTGCCGTTTCATCATCAGTGTGCTGATCAAGAATTTTAACATCGGTAAGTGAAAACATCTGAGCAAGTCTGTCGTTAATTCCTCCGCTTGCGGTGTCCATATTTGTATGAGCCGCGAAAAGTGTGATGTTATTTTCTATAAGAAGCTTCAGCATCTGACCTACGGCGGTTTTATAATCAATCCTCTTTATACCGCCGAGCAGTATAGGGTGATGAGAAACTATCATATCAGCGCCTTTTTCCACAGCCTCTTTTACTGTATTGATATTAGTGTCAAGTGTCACAAGTATTTTTTTAACCTCTTTTTCACCGTCACCGCAAAGCAGACCTACATTATCCCACGGATACGCCAGTTTTTCGGGACATACATTTTCAATTATTCTGATAATTTCATTTGCTTTCATATTTTTCTAATTCTCCTAACCAGTATTTATATAATTCAAGCTTTTTCGCGTCAACGTCCTTTGAATTTTCAAGACCTTTAATAACCTTTGTAAATTCGCGGTGTTTTTTGTCATAAAGATTTCTGAAATATTTGTGATTTATCAGATATTTTGGAATCTGATATTCAAAATCAGTTTCAAATTTATCCTGTGCGCCGTTTTGCACATTCATAACATTATAAACCTTAAAACCCTCAATAGCAATATCTTCATCTGTAATTTTAAAATTATTATCAATAAGATATTTTCTGAGTTCATACTGGGCGTTCATCGGCTGTAAAACAAGCTTACACTCCCTTGCGATTTCAATATCAGAATCAATAATTTCACTTATAAGCTGTCCGCCCATGCCTGCGATTATAACAGTATCAACTTCACCGTTTTTCAGAATTGAAAGACCGCTGCCAAGGCGGACTTCAATTTTATCCGACAGGTTATTTTTTTCAATATTTGCTTTTGCAATGTCCACAGGTCCCTGACAGACATCACCGGCAATAACATATTCCGCCATATCATTCTGAATAAGATGTATGGGAATATACGCATGGTCAGTGCCTATATCAGCAATTTTTGTTCCGTTTGTGTGATCAATTATACATTGTAAACGCGGTGTAATCACGCCCATTCCTCCAAAATACAAAAAATTTAGTTTTTCCATTTATCCATGCAGTTATGCACACAATGTGGATAACTTTATACTGCTTAAAAAATTTCAAAAATGCCGTTAAAATCCGATTTTCTATATACAAAACTGATTTATCCACATTTTTTGCCCAAAAACGATGTTTAAATTGGCAATATTATGTAATTAAAATTTGTAAACCACGAAAAACCGCATATCTAAGCCATTTTTTAAAATGGAAATATTACTTAAAAAGCGTGGATAACTATGTGGATAACGTGGATAACTTACCATTAAACCACATTTTAAGGTCATTTTTACGTTGATAAGTGGAAAAATTACCATGTTGATAAGTTAAATTAAACCATAATTTGGTTTACATAAAACAGTAACTATATGTTGTGATAAGGATTTTTTTAACCACAATATATGAATACAGAAAAGCGGACAAAAATTTTGTCCGCAATATCTGTTAATTACTATTTTGTAATCTTATCTGTACCCATGTAAGGAACAAGCACATCAGGAATTGTAACAGTGCCGTCCTCGTTCTGGTAGTTTTCAAGAATAGCTGCAACTGTTCTGCCGACTGCAAGTCCGCTGCCGTTAAGAGTATGAACAAACTGCGCCTTGTCCTTTGGAGTTTCCTTGTACTTGATATTTGCGCGTCTTGCCTGATAATCCTCAAAGTTGGAGCAAGATGAAATTTCAACATATCTTCCGTAGCTTGGCATCCACACTTCAATATCATAAGTCTTTGCAGATGAGAAACCAAGATCGCCTGTTGAAAGGCATACAACTCTGTAAGCAATTCCAAGCTTCTGCAATAGCTTTTCGGCATCGTTTGTCAGCTTTTCAAGCTCGTCATAGCTGTTTTCGGGCTTAACGAACTTAACAAGCTCAACCTTGTTGAACTGGTGCTGTCTGATAAGACCTCTTGTGTCGCGTCCCGCGCTGCCTGCCTCTGCTCTGAAGCATGCTGAATATGCGCAATACTTAATAGGAAGCTCAGCTCCGTCAAGAATCTCATCTCTGTGCAGGTTTGTTACAGGAACCTCCGCTGTAGGGATAAGGAAGAAACCGTTGTTTACTACCTTGAAAGCGTCCTCCTCAAATTTAGGAAGCTGACCTGTGCCTGTCATTGATGCTCTGTTTACCATGTACGGCGGGAATATTTCCTTATAACCTGATTCATCTGTATGTGTATTCAGGAAGAACTGAATTACTGCTCTTTCAAGTCTTGCGCCAAGACCCTTGTATACTGTGAAACGTGTACCGGCAATCTTTGTGCCGCGTTCAAAATCAAGTATGTCAAGGTCAGTACCGATATCCCAGTGAGCCTTTGGCTCAAAGTCAAATTTTCTCGGCTCGCCGAACTTTCTTATTTCAACATTTTC